>JAZOMI010000047.1:0-8052 GCA_045653825.1 Candidatus Aphodosoma sp.
AAGCATATTCTGATGGTCTTCGCGCTAAAGTACGTTGCTATGGTGCTGACGATGTTCGCGAAGGTGTAGCAGTTATGCGTTCAGAAGGCGTTGACGTATCTATCACAGGTAACTCAACTAACCCAACTCGTTTCCAACACCCAGTTGCTGGTACATACAAAAAAGAGTGTATGGAACAAGGCAAAAACTACTTCTCTGTAGCGTCAGGTGGTGGTACAGGTCGTACACTTCACCCAGACAACATGGCTGCAGGTCCTGCTTCATACGGTATGACCGATACAATGGGTCGTATGCACGGTGACGCTCAATTTGCTGGTTCTTCATCAGTTCCTGCTCACGTGGAAATGATGGGCTTCCTCGGTATGGGTAACAACCCAATGGTAGGTGCTACAGTTGCTGTTGCAGTTGCTATCGAAGAGGCTTGTAAATAAGATTAATTATTTATAAATAAAAGAGGCTGAGTAAAAATTTTTACTCAGCCTCTTTTGTATTATGATATATTGGGTCTGCTGAAAGTTGATTTTTTATAAAAAATATATTCAAAAGTTTTAATGTGTATCAGAAATCCATTCCTTCTTCCATGCCTTCGCCTCCCATATCCATACCGCCTGATTGTGGACGTTGTTTTTTAGCACGCATATTACCGAAATTGTATGTTAATGTCACCGAGAACATTGTGCCACGTGGCTCATGCGATGAATATTGCCAGAAGTTGTCGCCCCAAGTGGTACTTGCCCAACGACGCGAGTTCAACAAGTCGCGAACTGATATTGCCAAGTTCAACTTACGATCTAAGAAACTCTTGCGCACGCCGAGATCGACTACATATTGCGAGTTCATCTTACCTTGTGCCACTACATCTGCCGAACGATACATACCTGTCAACTGAGCCGACCATCCCATTGGTATCAAGAAGTTTGCCATCAAACGTGCATTCCATGAGAAGCTTTGTTGAAATGGATAGAGCAAATCTAACTCGCCATCGAGATTTGTATCGTAGAACACACTATCCATCGCTGCATAATAGCAGTTTATGGTTGTGGTGAGGTTCAACCATTTTGTAACTTTATTTTTCGCAACCAATTCAAGACCTGCACTCTGACGGCGCGAAACATTTTCGAATGTCGAATACATCACATTTTTATCCAAATAGCGTACACGCTCTATTGCATTATCAGAAAAACGATAGTACAAACCTGCCGAAATTGCGTGATTATCCCAAGTTTTCAAATAGTTCAACTCAACTGCGCTCGAAATCTCTGGGTCCAATAGTGGATTACCGAACGAGATATTTGTCGAGTCGCTCATATCGCGGAACGAGTTGATTTGACGACCACGAGGACGATTAATTCGACGTGTATAATTTGCTTGCAACTCATGATTATTTGGGAATGCATACGACAAAAATGCAGTTGGATAAATTTCAAAATAACCTCTGTGGGTTGACTCCCATGCCGACTCTTCCTCTACATCGCGTGTACGCACATAGGTATTTGTATATTCTCCACGCAAACCAAGCGACATACTGAACGGACCGAATTTTGCACCATAAGTAGCATACATTGCTCCAATCCACTCTTCGTAGTCGAAATCGTTAAACTGAATCAAAAGGCTATCTTCATCCTCCATATTCCACGCTCGCGATGGCGACAAACGTTGTTGCCATGAGCCATACAAACCAGCCTCAACCTTCTGTGTTTGACCTATTTTTTGTGTATAATCCAATTTATAGCGCACACTCTGATTTCTGCCATCTTGGCGTTGTATTTGTGTATATTCAGGACTATAGCCTTGCAATGCCTCTTGCACATACACATAGTCGCCCGAACGTTTGTGACCCGAATACTCGATGCTTGTACGCACCTCCGATCCCATCTTATCTATCTCATACGCATAGTCCAACGATGCCGAATATGACGGACGCATACCTGCTTGCTGATTAGTGCGGAGATACATCGTTGTATCCATAGCACCCCAAAGCACATTAGTATATGTATTCGCATTTGCCGAATTGTTTGTTCCACCATGCCCCATCAACGAGATGCCGATTGTACTCTTTTTAGTAATATGGAAATCGGCCCCCATACGACCAAACAAGCCTAAGAACGAACGACGACTTGCTGATAATGTGTTCAAATAAGAAAGTGTATCACCCCATTGGTCGCGCACATCGTCATACGAATCCAATGGCAATCGTTCAAACGAATAGCGGTCGGTCACATTGTCCGATTCATGGCTCATATAACGTAAACCAAGATTGACATAAAAATCTACCAAACTACTATTATAGTTAAAGTTAGCACCCACGTGCGCACCTGGCGCAGGCGACCCGATGTTATACATACCACCTGCCGAAACCGAACCATAATAGCCAGCCTTACGGTCTTTTTTCAACACAAGGTTAATAATACCTGCTGTACCCTCTGGGTTGAATTTTGCCGATGGATTAGTAATAACCTCCACAGCCTCAATACTTCCTGCTGGCATTTGTTCCAATATCTGAGCACGATTCTCTTCGGTCAAACCACTAGGTTTACCATTAATCCACACCTCCACACTCGATGAGTTTCTCAACGACACATTACCCTCATTATCAACATCTACCGATGGTATATTTTGCAACATCTCTGACGCTGACGCACCCGATGCTGCCAAATTTTGATCCACATTAAACACCTTTTTGTCGATATCAAATCGCATTTGTGATGCTTGACCTACGACCTCCACTTCGCCCAACATCTTAGCATCTTCACGCAACACCAATCTACCCAACGCCACTTGGTCGCTTAACGATTTCACACTTACGTCACGTTTAATTGTCTGATATCCAACAAATGTAATATCCAGTACATACTCACCTGCAGGCACATTCAACACCTCAAAATGTCCTGTTGCATCCGATATAGCACCATATACCGCACTCTTATCTGACTTTGATGTCAACATAACATTCACAAAATCCAATGCACTACCACCTGCATCTACAATTTTACCTTTTATCACAGCCGCATCCATTGCCATCACAGCAAACACAGCCACCAAAAACAATACAAATTTTTTCATTAAATTATTATAACCCAAATTATTTATACAATTTCAACTCAATAGACTACAAACCCTCCAATAAGTTTAATCCAAAACAAAAAAATTATAAAAATTTCTCATTCCTCATTCCTCATTACAATCGCTTTCACTGCCAATCTATACGAATCCAATCCAAAACCCGAAATCACACCCACACAAGCCTTCGACAATAACGACACTCTTCTCTCCTCTTCTCTTGCATAAATATTAGTGATATGCACCTCAACTACAGGTGTTTGAATTGCCGCCACAGCATCTGCTATCGCCACCGACGTATGCGTATATCCTCCTGCATTAAGCACAATTCCATCAGTCTCAAACCCCACCTCATGCAACTTATTGATTATCTCACCCTCCACATTCGACTGATAATACTCAAACTCACAATCCGCATATCTCGCCTTCAACTCCTCCAAATAATCCTCAAATCGCACAAATCCATACTTCTCAGGCTCACGAACGCCCAATAAATTTAGGTTAGGTCCATTGATTATCACTATTTTCATAATTCAAAAAAAATTTTTGCAAAGTTACAAAAAAAATTGAATTTATAGAAAGACAAAATAACATAATAACAAAATTTATTAACTAAAAATTATGTACTTTGAATTAAAATCATTAAATTTGCAAATTAAAATATTAGAATATGAAAAAATTAAATCTCATCCTATTGTGCATTGTGCATTGTGCATTATGCATTAGTATAACAGCCCAAACATCAGTAACACCTTTCGACCCATCTAAAGACCACCTCAACGGCATTGTATATTCACTCCCAAAAACGGAAATAAATGTTGTTATCACCGCCCGTCACACAATCGAAAAACCGGGTCCTTTCTACCAATATGCAGAACGCTATCTTGCAACCAAAGATATTATAACCATCAACAATGAAACATGGAGTATCGAAAACATCGAAATCCAATCATCTGCAGTAGCCGACCATAACCGTACGTTCCAAGTGGCAATCGACAACAAAGGCATCGCCAATAACATATCATTCTATCACGACAACATTATCGCAGGAGTGAACACAGAATGCTCCTCTAAGTTAGGGGTGTTGCCGAAGGCTGAGGGGTATGAAAACACTCAGCTCTCAATTCTTACCCCTCAACTCTCGTTCGACTACTCCGTCCTCAACGAAGATGCCCTTGTTGCCACATCCATACCTAAAATGGCTGAAATGGTAGCACGCCAAATCTACCACATCCGCGAAAGTCGCACCGCCCTCCTCTCTGCCGACCTCGACCAACTCCCTGACGGAGAAGCACTAAAAACAATGCTTACTCATCTCAACCAAGAAGAAACAGAACTTATAGCTCTATTCATCGGCAAAACCACATCATACACCGTAACAAAAACATACACCATAATTCCCGACGATGACCTTACCGACTATGTCATCGCTCGCATCAGCACATCCGAAGGTCTCACTGATGCAGGCAACGTAATCGGCGAACCTATCTACCTTAACATAAAGGGCACATACTACAACGCACCACACTCGGACCCTAAACAAGAAAAAACTCCTAAAGGCTTCTACTACAACGTGCCAGGTGGTGCGCTCATATCCATTGAAAGCCACGACTTCAAAACTCAACAAACACTCCCAATAGCTCAATTCGGCTACACAACCTACCTCAATGCTGCATTGACCAACAACAAAACTGCAAAAATAGTATTCAATCCTGAACTCGGCACAATTACCAAAATTAGCCGATAATCTGCATATAAAAAAGACAAAATAACAGAATAACAAAATTATGTTCTTATGTTATTCTGTCTTCTAAAATAATGAAAAACAAAGACCACATAATCATCAAGAACGCCCGAGTCCACAACCTCAAAGGCATCAACCTCGAAATCCCTCGCAACAAATTTATTGTGATCACAGGGCTTTCGGGCTCAGGCAAATCTTCCCTCGCCTTCGACACTATCTACGCCGAAGGCCAACGCCGTTATGTGGAATCGCTCTCAAGCTACGTCCGCCAATTCCTCGGCCGTATGAACAAACCCGAAGTCGATATGATAAAAGGCATTCCACCTGCTATCGCTATCGAACAAAAGGTCATAAACAACAACCCACGCTCTACCGTCGGCACTACAACCGAAATATACGAATACCTCAAACTACTATACGCCCGCATCGGTCATACCTTCTCGCCTAAATCGGGTAAAGAGGTCAAACGCCACACTGCCGACGACGTAATCCAACACATTATATCATTACCAGAAGAAACTACGGCAGTATTATTAGTGCCATTGACAGATAAAAGACACGAGACACGAGACACGAGACCAAAAACACAAGAAACTCAACTCTCAACTCTCAACACTCAACTCTCAACTTTAAATTCTCAGGGTTTCTCACGCTTAATGCACAATGGTGAATTCGTCCGCATAACCGACATACTGTCAGACAATGCTAATAATTCCTCATTACTCACTCCTAATTCCTCATTATACCTCGTTGTCGACCGCGTAACCGTCAACTCTTCCGACGAACTCCGCAATCGCCTCTACGACTCTATCGAAACTGCATTTTTCGAAGGTAAAGACTACTGCACTGTTGCTCACAAAGAGAACGACGAATGGCAATACACCGAATTTTCTAAAGCCTTCGAAGCCGATGGCATCAAGTTCGAACTCCCTTCCGAACGAATGTTCTCATTCAACAACCCGCTCGGTGCTTGCCCTACTTGCGAAGGCTTCGGTAAAATACTCGGCATCGACCCCGACCTCGTCATCCCCGACCAATCGCTCAGCATCTATCAAGATGCTGTAATGCCTTGGCGCGGTGCAGTCATGGGACAAGGCAAACGCGACCTCATCCTACATGCCGAAAAGTTCAAATTCCCTATCCATAAACCATACTTCCAACTCACCGAAGCTCAAAAACAACTCCTTTGGACAGGCAATCAATGGTTTATGGGGCTAAACGACCTATTCCGCGAGATTGAATCTCAACAATATAAAATTCAATATCGTGTTATGCTCTCGCGCTATCGTGGCAAAACTCTCTGTCCCGATTGTCATGGCACACGCCTACGCAAAGAGGCTAACTACGTAAAAATCAACGGTAAATCCATCAGTCAATTAGTCGATTTGCCTATCAACGAACTCTATTCGTTTATCACCACTCTACAACTACCAGAACACGAGGTTGAAATCGCCAAACGACTTATCCGCGAAATCACCACTCGCCTCGAGTTTCTTATGGACGTAGGGCTCGAATACCTCACTCTCAACCGCCAAAGTAATACTCTCTCAGGCGGAGAAAGCCAACGCATCAACCTCGCTACATCACTTGGTTCTGCCCTCGTTGGCTCACTATATATCTTAGACGAACCAAGTATCGGACTACATCCGCGCGACACAGAGCGACTTATCAAGGTACTCCGCCAACTCCAACAACTTGGCAATACAGTCATCGTTGTCGAACATGACGAAGAAATCATGCGTGCCGCCGACTACATCATCGACATCGGCCCCGAAGCTGGTCGCCATGGCGGCGAAGTAGTACTCACAATGGACACTAAAGAATTAAAAAATAATTCCTCATTCCTCACTCCTAATTCCTCATTTACATTACAATACCTTACCGGCGAACTCCAAATCGAAACCCCATCTTCACGTCGTCGCTCATCTAACTACATCGAAATCAAAGGCGCAACACAAAACAACCTCAAAGGTATCGACGTGAAATTCCCTCTCGGCATAATGACTGCCGTAACAGGCGTATCAGGCTCAGGCAAAAGTAGTCTCATTCGCGATGTACTCTACAATGCTCTCCGCCGCGCTCTCGACCTCCAAACCGAAGAAAAAGTCCACTACGGCTCTCTCACTGGTAGCCTACACCTTATCAAATCTGTCGAAATCGTAGATCAAAACCCTATCGGCAAATCAAGTCGCTCAAACCCTGTGACATACCTCAAGGCTTACGACGATATTCGCAAACTCTTTGCCGACCAACAACTATCAAAACAAATGGGCTTCACGCCTGCACACTTCTCTTTCAATGTCGATGGCGGTCGTTGTCCTATTTGCCAAGGAGAAGGTACAGTAACTGTCCCTATGCAATTCATGGCAGACCTCGTACTCCCTTGCGAAGCCTGCAATGGCAAGCGATTCAAAAACGACATACTCGACGTAAAATTCCATGGCGCAAATATTCACGACGTACTCGAAATGACCGTCAACCAAGCCATCGAATTCTTCGAAGCTCACCCCGATAGCACTACCAAAAAAATCATAAAACGCCTAAAACCGCTACAAGATGTCGGCATTGGCTATGTCCGACTCGGACAAAGTTCAAGCACTCTTTCTGGCGGTGAAAGCCAACGCGTGAAACTTGCCTACTATCTCTCGCAAGAATCACAAGAACACACATTCTTTATTTTCGACGAGCCAACCACCGGACTTCACACCCACGACATACGCAAACTAATGATTGCATTCAATGCCCTCATCAAGCGCGGACATACCGTTCTTATCATCGAGCACAACCTAAATGTTATAAAATGTGCCGACCATATCATCGACATTGGCCCCGAAGGTGGAGTTCGTGGAGGCAATATAGTTGTGTGTGGAACACCCGAAAAAGTAGCAAAATGCGAAAAATCACATACAGGTAAAGCACTAAAACAACTTTTAAACATCAATTAAAAGGCATAAAATCTGCTTTTCAACATCTTTTTTTAATAAAAATTACCATTGTAAATCAGGTGATTAAATAAATAATTAACTTTTTTACAAAAAATATTTTGTCAATTCAAAAAAAAGCAGTAACTTTGCCGAGCAATTGAGGGTGATACCTCAAGCATTAAAAAAGCATTCTTCCTTAGCTCAGTTGGTTAGAGCATCTGACTGTTAATCAGAGGGTCCTTGGTTCAAGTCCAAGAGGGAGAGCAATAGTTTAAAAGTACATTCTTCCTTAGCTCAGTCGGTTAGAGCATCTGACTGTTAATC
>JAZOMI010000048.1:0-28095 GCA_045653825.1 Candidatus Aphodosoma sp.
TTTCATTGTTTGATTTGATTTTGAAGACAGAAGGACATAAGAACAAAAACAAAATTATAATATTTTTTTTTGTGAACATAAATTCCTGTAAATTAATCATAAATTACATAATCATAGAAAAAAATTTGATGGATAATTAATGGTAATTTACGTTAACTAAAAAGAAAAAATATTTATGTTCTTATGTATTTTTGTCTTTTTATGAAATTGTATGTTTGGACGATGATGATTGCGAATATTAGGCGTGGAATGACTAAAAAATACCATGCGACGCCGAGCATGCAGAATATGGCGGTATCTTCGATTAGGGAGTGGTTGACGCAGATGTGGAGATTGATGCGATGTAGCTCTTCGCGGTCGGCTCCAGATTCTTCGATTTCTTGAGCCATGATGCCTGCGCCGTAAGTGAGACCTACGATTTGTGCTACAAGCCAAAGGAATGCGCTATCGGGTTGAAGTCCGCAAAGGCGCATAAGGGGTGCAAGTGGACGTGCTATTTTGTTGATTATACCATATCGTTTGAGTAGGTATTGTCCGTACATCAATGCGGTGATAATTAGTATGATTTTAGCACATAGAGAAACTGTTGATGTTAGCCAAGTTATAAGTGTTATTTGTAAAGAGGGTGTTTGTTGTGTGTATAATTGTGCATTGTGCATTGTGCATTGTGCATTTAGTGAATCGGGGAGTATGAGGTTGAGTAGGATGCCTCCGAGGATGCTGAATGTTAGTCGGATGACGAGGGTTTGCCAGAAGGGAGTGCCTGAACGGCGTTGTACAGCGCACTCAATTGGTAGGTTGTGGGTGATGAGGCACATGAGTGCGAGGATTGTGATTTCGCGCAGTGTGAGTGGTAGAGTGGCGATGATTGCGATAGGGGCATATAGGGGCAAGAATAGCGATGAGAAATAGACTACGGCTGCGTTGCCTTGTAGTCCGATGAGTTGGAATAGCGGTGCGGTGTATGCTGAAATCCACTCGATTATGCCGTAGAAATCGAGGAGTGTTACGATGAATGATACAGGGATTATTATGCGAATAATCCAAAGGGCTGTTTTTAGAGAGTTGCGAAATATCATTTTAATGAGGAATGAGTAGTTAGGAATGAGGAATAACTTCTTCTATAAATAAGAATGGGTAGCCTCGCGGCTACCGCAATCTTCAAATAAAGGAAGTTTATGAAAAATTAATCTTCTGCAAATTTACAACTTTTTGTTGATATTGCAAATGTTTTTTAGTGATTTTTTGTTCGCCTCCATTAGGGACGGACGTGTCGTTGTTTGCTTTCTGCAGGTTCCTTCGTTTCACTCAGTCACCCGCAGTTAAGCATAGTTAACCCTCTTCGAGGATTTTATATGTAGAATTGAAACGGAATAAATTTTGTTTCAGTCTTTATTCGTTGTGGAATTTCATTCCTAAGTGGTACATGATGAAGGCAAACATGTCGGAAGTTTCTTCGATTTGTTTGCTGATTGGTTTGCCTGCGCCGTGACCTGCGTTGGTTTCGATGCGGATTAGTTTAGGTGCATCGCCTGTGTTAGCGGCTTGTAGGGTGGCAGTGTATTTGAATGAATGGGCAGGCACTACGCGGTCGTCGTGGTCGGCTGTAGTTACGAGGATGGCAGGGTAAGGCGTACCGTCGTTTTTGATAGTGTGAATAGGCGAGTAGTTGAGCAAATAGCGGAACATTTCTTCGCTCTCTTCGCTTGTGCCATAGTCGGGAGCCCAATTCCAACCGATAGTGAATTTGTGGTATTTGAGCATATCCATTACGCCGACTTGTGGTATAGCAACAGTGTAGAGGTCAGGGCGTTGGTTGACTACTGCACCTACCAATAGACCACCATTAGAGCCACCCATGATGGCAATATTGCCAACCGATGTGTATTGTTCAGAAATCATGTATTCGGCAGCTGCTATGAAGTCGTCGAATACGTTTTGTTTTTGCATTTTAGTACCAGCCAAGTGCCATTCTTCGCCATATTCGCCACCACCGCGAAGGTTTACTACAGCGTAGATACCGCCATTTTCGATGAATGGGATGCGTGAAGTAGAGAACGATGGCGTGAGGCTGATGTTGAAACCACCGTAACCGTAGAGGAGCACAGGGTTTTTGCCGTCTTTTACGAGGTCTTTGCGGTGGATGAGGAACATAGGGATGCGTGTGCCATCTTTCGAAGCAAAGAATTGTTGTTCAACGGTATAGTCTTCTGGATTGAATTTGAGTTCAGGTGTGAGGTATGGAGTTGATTCGTTAGATTTTATGTCGTAGCGGTAGATGCTTGCAGGGTGGATGTATGACGAGAAAGTATAGAAGATTTCGTCGTCGTCTTTGCTGCCAGTGAAGCCAACACTACCGAGAGAAGGGAGTTTAACCTCTTGTATTCGGTTGCCGTCGTAGTCGTAAACGTAGGCGTGGTCGGAAGCATCTTCGGTGTAAGTAACGATGAAATGACCAGCTATAGCTTCGCAACCGTTGAGCGTATTTTCGTTTTCGGCAATCACATCTTCCCAATGTTCGCGAGCAGGGCGGCTGATGTGGGTGCGCATGATTTTGTATTTAGGCGCATTGTCGTTGGTGAAGAAATAGAGATAGTCGCCAATTTTTTCGAGGAAATATTGTTCGTATTCGTCGTTGTCGGCAATGAGGGTGAAGTCGCTGTTAGCGTCTTTCAAGTTTTTGAAGAATAGACGGTTACCATTGTTTGCGCCCGCTTCGTAAACAAACATCACCTCTTCGTCGTCGCTCACGACACAAGAGTAGAATCGGCGAGGGTATTGAGGGTTTTGGTACACCAATATGTCCTCGCTTTGAGGAGTGCCGAGACGGTGGTAATAGATTTTGTGGTTTTCGTTCACGTTAGAGAACTCTTTGCCAGCCACAGGTGCATCGTATGCACTGTAGTAGAAACCATTACCATGCCATTGTGCGCTTGAGAATTTAGCCCAGAGGATATGGTCATCAAGGTGTTGGCGAGTTTCGAGGTCGATTACGAAAATCTCTTTCCAGTCGCTACCGCTGCGTGAGATAGTGTAGGCGAGATATTTGCCGTCGTTGGAGATAGTGGTTTTGTCTAACGCCACAGTGCCATCGTTGGACAAAGTGTTAGGGTCGAGCAATACCTCAGGTGTAGCATCTAATGCGTCTTTGGTGTATAACACGCTTTGGTTTTGTAAACCGTTGTTTTTGAAGAAGTAATATTTACCATGTCGTTTGCTTGGGGCACCGATTTTTTCGTAGTTGATTAGTTCGGTCAAGCGTTGGTTGAGTTGTTTGCGGAATGGGATTTTGTTGAGGTGCGCGAAAGTGATTTCGTTTTCGGCTTTCACCCACGCAGCCACTTCGGCAGTGGTGTCGTTTTCCATCCATGAGTAAGGGTCGGCAATTTCGGTGCCAAAATAGGTGTCAACCGTTTCGGCCTTTCTTGCGTCGGGGTAGTTGATAGTTTGCTTGTTGTTAGTACAGCAAGCTAAGCCCATTGCACTGGCAATCATAGCGATGAATAGTTTGTTTGTTTTCATAGTTAATTTAGTATTAGATTATGATGCAAAGATACAAAAAAGTTGGTATATGCGAGTCGAGTTGGTGATTTTTTGTTGATTGGGAGTTGTGAAATAGGAAAATTTAGTAGTGGGAATTGATATTTTGTGGGATTTTGCTCCACTTTGGTTTGAGGCGGTTTTAATAATTTGATTATTAGTGAAGTTGTGTTTGCGGAGAGGGGTGAAATTTTGATGTTTTAGGTGTTAATAATTTGTGGAAAACTTTTTTGGTGGGGAATAGTGGGGAATTGAAATTTTTTTTGTAACTTTACAACGTAAATTAAAAAGTTGAAAGTTGAAAGTTGAAAGTTGAAAGTTGGTGGGTGATTTTTTGGGTGTAAGTAATTGATAATTAACAATAAATTGATGTATAATTATGAAGACATTTCTTGGTAAAATAGAAGCGAAGATAGACGTGAAGGGGCGTGTATTTGTGCCATCTGTGTTCCGAAAAGTGTTCTCGGAAGAGGATAGGGAGCGTATTGTGGTGCGAATGGAGGCTGATGAAAAGTATCTTGTGGTTTATCCTGAGAGTGTTTGGAATAAACAGGTTTTGGAATTGCAGTCGAAATTGAATGAGTGGGATTCGGAAGATCAGATGTTGTTGATGCAATTTGTGGGAGATGCTGAGATTTTGGATTTTGATAGTCAGGGGCGTGTGTTGTTGCCAAAACGTTTGCAGGCTCGTATGGGAGGCAGTAGTGAGTTGGTGTTTGTGGGTATGGTTGATAGAATTGCGTTGTGGAATAAGGAGATGTATGAGGGGCAGTTTGCGGTGAAAGGGAAACTTACGGAAAGGTTGAAAAAATTGGGAAGTAAGGAATAGGGAGTAAGGAGTAGGGAGTAAGGAATAGGGAATAGTTTTTTTATTGTTGTTGAACTAATTATGAATTATGCATTATGAATTGTGAATTAACTACATATCATGTTCCGGTGATGTTGGCGGAGTGTTTGGAAGGTTTGAATGTTAAACCTGATGGGGTTTATGTTGATTTGACTTTTGGTGGTGGTGGGCATTCGCGTGCGATATTGGAACGGTTGAGAGAGAATGGTCATTTGTATTCGTTTGACCAAGATTTGGATGCGATGAAGAATGCGTTTGATGATGAGCGATTTACGTTTGTGAGAAGTAACTTTAGATATTTGAAGAACTTTTTGAAATATTATGGTGTAGAGAAGGTAGATGGAATATTGGCTGATTTGGGGGTTAGTTCGCACCATTTAGATGATGAGACTCGTGGTTTTTCGTTTCGCTTTGAGGGTCAGTTAGATATGAGAATGAATACGGCGGCTGGTAAAACAGCAGCAGATGTGTTGAATGAATACAGTGAGGAGGAGTTGGCGAATGTGTTTTATTTCTATGGCGAATTGCAGCAAGCAAGAAAATTGGCTAAAGCGATAGTGAAGGCGAGGGAGAATGAGAAATTTGAAGATATAGCGAAGTTTATGGATGTGGTGAAACCATTCTTTAAGCATGAGCGTGAGAAGAAAGATTTGGCGAAGGTATTTCAGGCGTTGAGAATAGAGGTGAATCATGAAATGAATGTGTTGAAAGAGATGTTGGCTCAAGTGCCAGAAGTGTTGGCGGAGGATGGGCGATTGGTGGTGATGACATATCATTCGTTGGAAGATAGATTGGTGAAGAATTTTATTAAAACAGGCAATTGTGAGGGTAAGCAAGAGAAAGACTTTTATGGACGTGTGATTGCACCATTGCAAGCGGTGAATAATAAAGTGATTGTGGCAACAGAAGAAGAGGTGGAGAGAAATCCGAGAGCGAGGTCGGCGAAACTACGTATTGGAGTGAGGAGTGAGGAATTGGGAGTTAAGAATAAACTTTAATCTCTAACCTTTAATCTAATTATTAATTGTTAATTCTTAATTGAATAACGTGAATTTATTTAAGTTTAAAAAAAGTCAGCAAAGTGAGCCTGAGAAGCCTACGATTGTGGATTCGGGCGATGAGAAGGTTAGCGTGGTGACGCTGATTAAGGATATTATTGCGGGGGATGTATTTTTGAAAGAGACGGTACAGAAGCAGTTTTTGTATGTGGGGTTGTTGTTTTTGCTTTCGTTGATTTATGTGAATAACCGATTTTTGTATGAGAAAGAGTTGCGAGAGGTGGAGCAGTTGCGGAAAGAGGTGGTGGATTTGCGATATAGGTCGTTGACACTGTCGAAAGATATAAAATTGGCAGGACGGCGCACGATGATAATTGAGACGTTAGATGCGATGGGGGTTGATTTGGTGGAATCGGCGAAACCGATTGTTATAATTGAGAATTAACAACTTTGTTGTTGATTTTTGCTTCGCTCGGCAATTAGAGTAAACTCTATTGCTCTTGCTTATCGCAAAAATTGAGAGTTGAGAGTCAACGGACAATAGTCGATAGTCAATAGTCGATAGTCGATTGTCAATAGTCAACGGTCAACAGTCGATAGTTACATTACTAACTACTAATTGCTAAACTAAATAAATATGGCATTAAGAAAATCTATAGTAAATCGTTTTACGATAGTGTATCTCGTAATTGCGGCTGCATTTGTTGCGGCTGGGTTGCGTATGCTATGTATTGTTACTATAGAGAGGGGTGAGTGGTTGGCTGAGGTTGAGAAGTTGCAACGTCAGGATAGAGACATAGTGCCAGAGCGAGGTAATTTGTATGATGCAGATGGACGATTGGTTACGGCGACGATACCTTATTACCGCTTGTATATGGATTTAGGAGTTCAGGCGTATAAGACCAAGAAAGGGAAAGAGCGTTATCGTGAGAATATAGATTCGTTGTGTATTTGTTTGTCGCGGAAATTTGGAGATAAGAGCGTGGGAGAGTATAGAGCGATGATTGATGCCGCATTTGCGAGAGGAGATAGACGATTGAAATTGTATCCTAAGCGAGTGTCGTATATCGATATGATGGAAGTGAAACAATTCCCTTTGTTCAGAGCGGGAAAATATAAGAGTGGATTTTTTACTGAAGAGTCGTTTAATCGTGAAAATCTTTATGGCTCGTTGGCAAATCGTACATTGGGTGATATATATGGTAGAGATGGACATGGACAATATGGTTTGGAATTAAGGTACGACTCGTTGTTGGCAGGCGAAAAAGGTAGAGCTAAAGGACATTTGGTGGGACGAGGTAATTGGGTGTATGTAGAAGAGAAGGCAGCGAAACGAGGGGCAGATATTTATACAACGATAGATATTGAGATGCAAGATATATGTGAGACCGTGTTGAGAGAGAAGTTGAATGTGATAAAGGCAAAAAATGCCTGTTTGGTGTTGATGGAGGTGAAGACAGGCGAGATAAAATCGATGGTGAATTTGCAACGAGCGAGCGATGGTAGTTATTTTGAGGGTTGGAATATGGCAGTGGCAGACTTGTCGGAACCAGGTTCTACGTTCAAGACAATGAGTTTTATGGTGGCATTGGACCACAATGTGTGTGATACGGGTGATGTGTTGAATATCAATAAAGGTTCTTGGTTTTTTGGGAAGGAGAGAATGACCGATCATAATTGGAAAAAGAGTGATGGAAGTATAGATAATGGTTATGATACTTTGTCGGTGGCAGGTGTGTTGGCTCAGTCGAGTAACGTGGGTGTGAGTAGGGTGATTGATGAGTATTATAAGAGCAAACCAATGGAGTTTATAGATGCGGTTAAGGCTACAGGGTTTGCAGATAAATTGGATTTTGGAATACCTGGAACATCGGCTCCTAAGATATTGACACCTGAAAGTAAGGTTTGGAGCGGGGTTTCATTGCCTTGGATGTCGATTGGATATGCAGTGCAAGTGCCACCTATTTATACATTGAATTTCTATAACGCAATAGCCAATGGCGGAAAGATGATGCGTCCGTATTTAGTGCGAGAGATTCGTCGCGATGGACATGTGATAATGAAGAACTCGCCAGAGGTGATAAATTCGAGTATTTGTAAGGGTTCGACATTGAGGAAGGTACAAGGTATGTTGGAAGGAGTGGTTGAATATGGTACTGCGAAGTCGATAGCATCAGATTTGTTCCAGATAGCAGGCAAGACCGGTACCGCACAGTTGGGTTATGGTAAGGGTGGAGTGATAAAGCACCAAGTTAGTTTTTGTGGTTATTTTCCTGCTGATAAACCGATGTATTCATGTATAGTTGTAGTGAAAGAGCCACAGATGAGACCAGCCGCGGCGTTTATGTGTGGTGAGGTTTTCAAGAAAGTTGCAGAGCGTATATATTCGCAAGAGGTAGAGAATGATATTGACGAATTGGATAGATGGGAAGGCGATTCGATACAGCGATATAATCTGCCGAGAGTGAAGGCTGGGGCACGCAAAGAGGTAGAAGATGCAATGGAAGAGTTGAATTTGAAGTATGAAAAAGATGATTCGGATTGGATCTCGTTGTCAAAATCAGAAGAATATAACGAATTGGTTGCTAATCCACGTCCTATGTTGAATAACTTAGTGCCAAACGTAGTGGGTATGGGAGCAGCCGATGCAGTATATTTGATGGAGAGTTGCGGAATGTATGTGCAACTATACGGCAAAGGGCGAGTGGTAAGACAATCTATTCCTAACGGACAAAATGTAGTGAAAGGTGCGACGGTGGTTTTGACGCTTCGCTAAGGAATAGGGAATAAGGAATAGGGTGTATTCGTTAATAATTATTAACTAATAACTAAACACTAAATAAAATGTTGCTTTCAGAAATTATTAAAGGTGTAGAATTGGTAGGTGTAGTGCCTGCTGATGTTGAAGTTAAAAGTATCGAATTTGACTCACGCAAAGTGGTGGCTGGTAGTATGTTTGTGGCTACTCGTGGCACAGTGGTTGATGGTCATGATTATATAGGTAAGGCTGTTGAGGCAGGTGCGAGTGTTGTTGTGTGTGAAGAGTTTGATAATGCACAATGCACAATGCACAATGCACAATTGAATGAAATTTTCAATAATGTGGTGATTGTGCGTGTGAAAGATAGTGCAGAGGCGTTGGGTCGTATGGCAAGTAATTTCTATGGTCGTCCATCAGAGCAGTTGACATTGGTCGGCGTTACAGGTACGAATGGAAAAACCACTATTGCCACATTATTATATCAACTACATCGAGCATTGGGCTATAAAGTAGGTTTATTGTCAACCGTATGTAACTATGTAGATGACAAAGCGATAGAATCGACTCATACTACACCCGACGCAGTGGCATTGAATGCCATGTTGGCTGAGATGGTCGAGGCAGGCTGTCAATACGCATTTATGGAGGTTAGTTCGCACTCGGTTGACCAACGCCGCATTGCTGGATTGAGATTTGCTGGTGGTATCTTCACTAACCTCACACGCGACCATATCGACTACCACAAGACATTCGATAACTATTTGAAAGCAAAAAAACGTTTCTTCGATGAATTGCCAAAAGGTGCGTTTGCGATAGTGAATAGCGATGATAAGACCGGCATGGTGATGTTGCAAAACACAAAAGCCGATAAGAAAACATATAGTGTGCGAGGATTGGCTGATTTTACAACTCGTATATTAGAAGCTTCGTTCGATGGTATGTTGTTGAATGTGTGTGGTCGTGAAGTATTTATGCCATTTGTTGGACGATTCAATGCCTACAACCTTTTGGCTGTATATGGCGCAGCAGTATTGTTAGGAGCCGATGCTGAAGAGGTATTACGTATACTGTCAATCTCGAAAGCCGTATCGGGACGATTCGAGTCGATGAAAATGTCGAAAGGGTTCACTGCTATAGTCGATTACGCCCACACACCAGATGCTTTGACCAATGTGATTGACACAATCAACGACGTACGTGGCGGTTCGGGCCGATTGATTACGGTGGTGGGTTGTGGTGGCAATCGCGACAAAGGCAAACGCCCGATGATGGCTCGCGAAGCCGTAAAAGGTAGCGACCGTGTGATACTTACAAGCGACAATCCACGTCACGAAGACCCACAAGCCATCCTCGACGATATGGTAGCAGGCTTAGATGCCACCGAAATGCGCAACGTATTAGTCATTGTTGACCGCCGTCAAGCTATCCGCACAGCATGTCAATTGGCAGAAGCAGGCGATGTAGTCCTTGTAGCAGGCAAAGGACACGAAAACTATCAAATCATTGGCGACGTGAAACATCATTTCGACGACCGCAAAATATTGAGAGAATGTGATTAAAGCGCAGTAATAGGGTTAATTTAATTGGGCAAATTGGTCTAATTTTTATTTCAACTTTCAACTTTCAACTATAAAATATGTTTTATTATTTATTCAACTATCTTGACAAAACATTCGACCTACCTGGCGCAGGTATGTTCAATTTCATCTCATTCCGTGCAGGTTTGGCGTTCATCACTGCGTTGATATTTTCTACTCTTGTAGGCAAAAAAATCATCGACAAGCTCCAACAACTCCAAATCGGAGAAACTATCCGCAATCTTGACCTCGAAGGTCAAATGAGCAAAAAAGGCACTCCAACGATGGGTGGTATCATCATCCTTCTCTCTATTTTGGTAGCCAACCTTTGCTTTGGCGTGTTGCACAATGTCTATATGATTTTGATGCTCATCACAACCGTTTGGTTGGGCGCATTGGGCTTTGCCGACGACTATATCAAGGTGTTCCGCAAAAACAAAGACGGCTTGCATGGCAAATTCAAAATCGTAGGTCAAGTCGGTATTGGTCTTATCGTAGGCTTGACTCTCTATTTGAGTCCAGATGCCGTGATTCGCGAGAATGTCTCAACTAACTTTGATAGAGACACATATACCGAAGTAGTAGAGTATAGTAGTGAAGAGATAAAATCCACTAAAACAACAATTCCATTTTTCAAGAACAACAACCTCGACTATGCCGACTTATTCGATTGGGCAGGCGAGCACAAACAGATGTTGGGTTGGATATTCTTCGTATTCGTAACCATTTTTGTCGTTACAGCAGTGTCGAATGGAGCCAATCTCACCGATGGATTAGACGGTCTTGCAACCGGCACTTCGGCTATTCAAGGTGTGGCATTAGGTCTGTTGGCATACGTATCAAGTAACGTCAACTATGCAGGCTACCTCAACATTATGTATATCCCAGGTGCAGGCGAATTGGTGATATTTGCAGCAGCATTTATTGGTGCCACAATCGGTTTCCTCTGGTATAATAGCTACCCAGCGCAGGTATTTATGGGCGACACAGGCTCGTTGGCTCTTGGTGGTATTATTGCCGTATTTGCTATTGCTATCCACAAAGAACTTCTCATTCCAATCCTCAGTGGTATCTTCTTGGTTGAGAATTTGTCGGTGATAATGCAAACATCATATTTCAAATACACCAAAAAGAAAACAGGTGTTGGACGTCGTATCTTCAAGATGTCGCCATTGCACCACCACTTCCAAAAAGCAGGCAATTCAGGTATTGATGCCTTGTGGCAATACCCACTCAAACCACTCCCAGAATCTAAAATTACAGTACGCTTCTGGCTCGTAGGTATCTTGCTTGCCGTATTAACAATAATAACATTAAAAATAAGATAATAAATTATCAACAGTCAACAGACAACGGTCGACAGACCGTAAATGACTGTAGACTGTAGACTATTGACTGTAGACTTATAGCATGAGAATAGTAGTATTAGGAGCAGGTGAAAGTGGCGTAGGTAGTGCCATACTTGCACAGAAAAAAGGTTTTGATGTATTTGTGTCGGACATGTCGGCAATCAAACCTAAATATAAAGAAGAGTTGGAGCGTAGAGGTATTCCATACGAGGAGAAACAACATACCGAAACCTTGATTCTCAATGCCGATGAGGTGATAAAATCGCCAGGTATTCCCGAAAAAGCACCTATGATTAAGGCTTTGCGCGCACAAGGCACTCCTATCGTGAGCGAAATAGAATTTGCCGGTCGATATACCGATGCTAAAACTATTTGTATCACAGGTAGTAATGGTAAGACTACGACTACTATGCTCACCTATCACATCCTTTGTGAGGCAGGCTACAATGTAGGGTTGGCTGGCAACGTGGGACGCAGTTTCGCTTGGCAAGTGGCAGAACAATCGTTCGACTATTATGTGATAGAACTTTCGAGCTTCCAACTAGATGGTATGTATGATTTCCGTGCCGACGTAGCTATCTTGTTGAATATTACGCCTGACCACCTCGACCGCTACGAATATAAATTCCAAAACTACATTGACTCTAAGTTCCGCATATTGCAAAATATGACAAAAGAGCAAACCTTTGTCTATTGGAGCGAGGACCCTGTGATTAAGGCAGAACTCGAAAAACGCACAATTGGCGCATCGATGGCTCCATTTATAGACACGAGACACGAGATGCGAGACACGAGATATGGAGCGCAGTATTTGGTCGATGAAGACGAATTGATTTTTGGATTTAAAGAAGAGTTAAGAATAAAAACAGAAGAAATAATAATAAAAGGTAAACACAATATGTATAATTCGATGGCAGCTGCAGTAGCAGCAAATATTATGGGCGTGAAAAACGAAACAATTCGTCGTTCGCTTGCAACATTCCAAGGCGTAGAGCACCGTTTGGAATATGTGGCTACCATTCGTGGTGTGCGCTATATCAATGACTCTAAGGCTACTAACGTAAATTCTTGTTGGTATGCTTTGCAAAGTATGAAAACACCTGTTGTACTTATTCTTGGAGGTACTGATAAGGGTAATGACTATAGCGAAATTGCTGATTTGGTACGCGAAAAAGTGCATACACTCATCTTCATGGGCTTGGACAATAAGAAGTTGAATGAATATTTCGGTTTGAACACAAATTGCAAAATCGTTGATACCGATAATCTTGCAGATGCAGTGAAAGCAGCATACGAAGTGGCTCAAAAAGGCGATACAGTGCTCTTATCTCCGTGTTGTGCAAGTTTCGACTTGTTCAAAAACTACGAAGACCGTGGCGAACAATTCAAAGAAGCAGTAAAAAAATTATGAATAAATTCTTAGCGAAAACATTGCAAGGCGACAAAGTGGTGTGGATCATATTTGCTTTGTTGTTTGGTATCTCGATGGTCGAGATGTTTAGTGCGTCGAGTATGTTGGTGCATTGGAGTAGTAGTAGTTCTATCCACTCTCCAATATTGCGTCATGCTATGTTCTTTGCTGTAGGTTTTATGGGGTTGATGTTGGTGCAGTTGATCGAGTTTAAGTATATACGTTTGTTGGGATATGCAGGGTTGGCATTGTCGTGGGGGTTGTTGGTCTTTACGATGTTTTTTGGTACTGAGCAGGCTGGTGCGGCGCGTTGGATCGAGATTGGGGGTTTTCAGTTTCAGCCTTCCGAAGTGGCAAAGTTGTCGCTGATAATAGTGATAGCTGACCAAGTAGAGCGTTTGCAAAACGAAGAGAAACAGAATAAATATTTCTGGTATGTTATTGGCGTAATTGTCTTTACGTGTGGTATGATTTTCACCGAAAACTTCTCTACTGCGGCTATTCTCTTTGTTATCACTATGACGATGATGTGGATTGGTGAGATAAATTGGAAGAAGTTGGCCATGGTGTGTGGTGGGGTAGTTTTTGCTGTGATGTTGATACTTCTTATTGCTTGGAAGATACCAGAGGATGTTTATCATGAATATGATCATCCTATAGTGAAAGTATTTGAGCGTGCATACACTTGGGTTGCTCGTATTGAGAATTTTATTGGGGGAAGTGAAGAAGCAGTTAATAAATTCAAAGTAACAGATAGTAATTTTCAAGAGAATCATGCTCAGATGGCAGTGGCGAGGGGGGGATTTTTGCCTCATGGACCAGGCACAAGTATAGAACGAAACTATTTGCCTGAGGCGTTCTCCGACTTCATCTTTGCCATTATAGTCGAGGAGTTGGGATTCTTTATGGGGGTATTTGTGATGTTTTTGTACCTTTGGTTGCTATTTAGGGCAGGCAGGGTGGCACGACAGTCCGATTCGTTGTTCTGTGCGATATTGGTGATTGGTGTTACGATGTTGATTGTGTTACAAGCATTTATACATATAGGAGTGTCGGTGCATTTAGGACCTGTTACGGGACAACCATTGCCTTTGATTAGTCGTGGTGGTACGTCGATATTAGTGAATTGTGTATATTTTGGTTTGATAATCAGTGTTACGAAATATATTCAACAACAAAAAATGAAAAAAGAGATGGTGGAGAATGCAGTTTTTGCAGAGGAACTATCAGAAACAAAAATAGAACAAAACGACTCTCTTGAAACTGAGATGGTTGAAGAGATAAAAGAAATTTGATATGAGTAAATATTTAATTAGCGGTGGTGGTACTGGCGGACATATATTTCCAGCCGTAAGTATAGCAAATGAGTTGCGTCGTCGCGACCCAAACTGTGAGATTTTGTTTGTAGGTGCAGAGGGGCGTATGGAGATGGAGCGTGTGCCTGCTGCAGGTTATGATATTGTAGGTTTGAAAGTAGAGGGTTTAGATAGAAAGAACATTTTGCGCAATGTGAAGGTGGTGTGGAACTTGTTGCGTTCGATGCGTAAAGTGCGTCGTGTGATAAAAGATTTCCGTCCTGATGTGGCAGTAGGTGTTGGTGGATATGCAAGTGGTGCAGCTCTCAAAGTGGCTCAGCAAATGGGTATTCCTGTGGTGTTGCAAGAGCAGAATAGTTTTGCTGGTGTAACTAACAAGATGTTGGCTAAGGGCGCAGAGAAGATTTGTGTGGCATACACCGGTATGGAGCGATTCTTCCCTGCCGACAAGATAATTCTTACAGGTAATCCTGTGCGTCAAAATCTTTTGGCTACAATCGACAAAAAAGAGGCGTACGACTATTTTGGCTTAAATCCCGACAAACCTACTTTGATGGTTATGGGAGGCAGCCTTGGTGCTCGTACAGTGAATCAGGCTATGATTGCAGGGTTGGAAAAACTAAAACAATCGGGCATACAGGTGATTTGGCAAACAGGCAAGATTTATTACGAAGATGCGTTGAAGGCGTATGAGCCTTATCGTTGTGATGAAATAAAGGTGATGGACTTTTTGTCGCGCATGGATTATGCTTATGCTGTGGCAGATTTGGTAGTGTCGCGTGCAGGTGCAAGTTCTATTTCAGAACTTTCGTTGTTGGGTAAATCGTCGATATTAGTGCCATCGCCTAATGTAGCTGAGGATCATCAAACGCATAATGCTCGTGCTTTGTCCGACAAAGGAGCTGCTATTTTGGTGAAAGATGTAGATGCGGTTGACACTTTGGTCGATATAGCATTGGAAACTATTGTATCAAAAGAGAAATTGCAATTGCTTTCTGATAATGTTCTTAAATTGGCATATCCTAATTCGGCAGAAAAGATAGTTGACGAAATAGTTAAATTAATTCATAATTCATAATTCACAATGCATAATTTTCAACTCTCAACTCTCAACTTTCAACTTTCAACTCTTTACTTTCTTGGTATAGGTGGTATTGGTATGAGTGCTATTGCACGTTATTTCAAAGCTAAAGGTTTTGAAGTGGCTGGCTATGATAGAACTTCAACTGTTTTGACTCGTGAACTCGAGGCAGAGGGTATCGCTGTGAATTATGTAGATGAAGTGGATGAGATAGCAGAACAATATCGTGATGTTGCAAATACTCTTGTGGTTTATACTCCTGCAATACCTGTTGATAATAAACAATATCAATATTTCTTGACTAATGGTTTCAAGATGATGAAGCGAGCTGCGGTGTTGGGCGAAATCACCCGCCTCGAGCGTGGCTTGTGTATCGCTGGTACGCATGGCAAAACCACTACTTCGACCATGACTGCCCATATCCTCAAACAGAGTCATGTCGATTGTAACGCCTTCCTTGGTGGTATTTCGAAGAATTATACAAGCAATCTACTCCTTTCCGACAAGAGCGATTTAGTGGTGATTGAGGCAGATGAGTTCGACCGTTCGTTCCATCATCTCTCGCCTTATATGGCTGTGATTACATCCACCGATGCCGACCACCTTGACATATATGGCACGCATGAGGCATACCTCGAAAGTTTCGCTCATTTCACTTCGTTGATAGTCGATGGGGGAGTGTTGTTTGTGAAAAAAGGCATTCAGTTAGAACCTCGTATCTCCGACAAAGTCACTCTCTACACCTATTCAGGTACTGAAAAAGCCGACTTCTATGCCGATAATATCCGCCTTGGCGGTGGTCGCTTGGTGTTCGATTTTGTAACGCCCGACGAGCGCATCGCTGATGTCGAACTCGGTGTGCCTGTGATGATAAATGTCGAGAATGCCGTAGTTGCTATGTCGGTGGCATATCTCAATGGTGTTACGCCCGACGAATTGCGTGCCGCTATGGCATCGTTTGCTGGTATTCGTCGTCGTTTCGACTTCCACCTTCGCACCGATGCACTCACCGTTATTGACGACTATGCTCATCACCCAATGGAACTTGAGGCGAGCCTCAAATCGGTCAATGCACTATATAACGACAAGAAAATAGTGGTTGTGTTCCAACCTCACCTCTACACACGCACACGCGATTTCTATCGCGAATTTGCAGCAGCTCTTTCGCATGCCGAGCAGGTGGTGTTGGTCGAGATCTACCCCGCACGCGAATTGCCTATCGAGGGTATTACTTCGCAAATCATTCTCGACGAAGTAACCTCACCAGTCAAACGCCTAACCACCAAAGCTGACTTGATCGACACCCTCAAAACCCTCGACTTCGACGTCCTCCTCACTGTTGGCGCAGGCGACATCGACACTTATTTACCAAAAATAGTTGAGAGGTTAGAGGTTAAATCCGATTGCTGAGCGAAGCAAAAATCATGACCGAAGGGAATAACTTTCAACTTTCAATTTTCAACTTTCAACTTTAATGAAATTCTGGCATAAAATATTATTTTCGGTTCTAATCACATTGCTTGTGGGTGGACTCCTCGTTGTGCTTACGTTCGTAGTGCCTAACAATAGCGAACGCAAGTGCGAGAACATACACCTCATAGTGAGCGATTACGAGCAATTTAAGTTTATTTCCGACAAAGATGTCAGCTTCCAACTCCAAAATTCGGGCGTATATCCCGTAGGCAAACTACATTCTAACATCGACCTGACCGAGATGGAGCAGAGTCTCTTGAAACTCAACATGGTGAAGAGTGTCAAATGCTACTTTGCCAACAATGGCGATGTCAACGTGTCGGTTACGCAACGAGTGCCTGTGTTTCGTGTGAAAGAAGATGGTCGTGATTATTATATCGACAACGAGCGCAAACGCATGCCAACCTCGATAAAATTCTCGGCATACGTGCCAATTGTAACAGGAAACGTAAATTTCGACTTTGCAACAACCAATTTATACGATTTTGTTGTATATTTGCAGTCTGAAAGTCGTTGGCGTTCTGCGTTTACTCAAATTTATGTCTATCCTGACAACAAAGTAGAGTTAATCCCACGAGTTGGCGATTTCCGCATCGAGTTAGGCACCCTCGACCGCTACCAAGCCAAACTCGACAAATTAGAAAAATTCTTAAAAGTATTACCAAAATATCACTCTTGGGACAAATATTCAGTTATAAACCTTGAATATAAGGACCAGGTAGTATGTCGATAATGCACAATGCTCAATGCATAATGCACAATCGCCATTCGGATTAGATATTGAAATAAAAAGTTTTTTAATAACAACATATACATGATTTATAATGTAATTATAATTGTGCATTGTGAATTGTGCATTGTGAATTGAATAAAGTTATGTTCGTATCAGTAGATTTAGGAAATTCCCGCATAATGATGATGGCGGCAGAGCGTCAAGACGACGGGACTTTGAAGGTGTTGGCGTTAGAAACTATGGAAACGCCTGCAGAGTGTATTCAACATGGTATTGTGAAGAAACCTGCAGATGTAGCGTCGTTATTAGCATCAATGGCCAAGAAATTGGAGAATCGTTTGGAACTTCAATTAGGCAAGAAGTATGATATAAATAGTTTTTATACTGCAGTGAATGGACGTTCGTTGCGCTCGGTGCGTGGCAATGTGAGCCGTAATTTTTCTACTTCTACCGAGATTACACAAGGCGAACTCTCTCTTTTGCGCAATGATTTGCGTGACGAAATCAACACTGATAAGGCTATTTATTCTATTACTAATGAGGAGTATATTGTTGATGGTGAATATGTGCGTGAGCCTAATGGTATCGTGTGCCGTGAGATTGCTGCCAATTATTTGATAGTTTTGGGACGTGCTGATATTCAAGATAATTTAGCAAAATGTGTTGACCGTGCAGTTCAGTTTACTGATGTGAATATTGAAGGTTTGGCACCTCTCGCTATGGCTGATGCTGTATTGACTGCCGACGATAAATCTGAGGGTGTTGTGCATATCAATTTTGGAGCTGCAACTACCACTGTTGTTGTATATCAAAATGGCTATTTGCGTCATGTAGCTGTCGTTCCTTTTGGAGGAAAACACATTACGAACGACTTGGCTAATGAGGATTGTGAGTTGAATATAACAGTAAATGAAGCTGAATTGCTTAAAGTGCAAAAGGGTACTCCTATTGATAATTTGGGCGCAAATGATATTAATTTCAAAATGCCTTCAAAACCAGGCACAGAGGCTCGCCTTATTTCGAAACGCAATATGATTAAAATCATCAGAGCACGTCTTGCCGAGATTGTTATGCTTTGTATGGAAGAGGTTAAGCGTTCGGGTTATGCCGAACAATTACGTGCTGGTATAGTGGTTACAGGTGGAGCATCGCGTATCGCTGATTTTGAGCAATTCTTGGCGCAAGAAACAGGTATGTCTATCCGTTTTGGCTCTTTTGTTCACTATTTAGATGTAAAGTCGGCTGAGAAATATTCTGATACTGAATATACTTTGCTCGTTGGATTGTTGTTGAATGCAACTGAAGTATGTATCCAAGAACGAAAAGTAGAAGAACCAGAAAAAAATCAACCAATCGCACCTAAAAAAGATAAAAAATCATCCTCTTGGAAGGATCTTTTCAATGTTAAAGTAGGTACATTATTTGACGATCCTGAAGAACCAACGATAAAATAAAGATTAGAGTTTAGTGATTAGAGATTAGAGTTTTAATTCCTCACTCCTCACTCCTCATTATTATGATAGATTTAACAACACAATATATTATGGCTGATAAAAGTAATTCGATAATTAAAGTAGTCGGCGTAGGTGGTGGCGGTGGTAATGCTGTAAACCACATGTTTGCACAAGGCATCGAAGAGGTGTCGTTCGTAGTATGTAATACTGACCAACAGGCACTAAACCATTCTCCTGTGCCTACTAAAATATTGATAGGCGAAGGACTTGGTGCTGGCAACAAACCTTCTGTGGCTCTTGCTGCTGCTGAGGCAGCTCGTGACGAGATTACTGCTATGCTTAATGATGGCACTAAAATGGTGTTCATTACTGCTGGTATGGGCGGTGGTACAGGTACAGGTGCAGCTCCATTCGTGGCATCTATCGCTCGTGAATTGGGCATTCTTACTGTCGGTATTGTCACTATACCTTTCCTTTTTGAAGGTAAACGCAAAATACGTCAAGCCCTTGAAGGCGTAGCCGCTATGAGTGAGAATGTTGATGCACTTTTAGTTATTCATAACGAACGACTTTGCTCGGTATATCCAAATCTCGAACTCTCTAACGCTTTCGACCATGCTGATAATGTGCTTACAAGCGCAGCGCGTGGTATCGTCGAAATCATCACTATTGACGGACATATTAATGTCGACTTTGCCGATGTGTGCACTATTATGCGCAATGGTGGTGTGGCTATTATGAATTCAGGCTATGGTGAAGGCGAAGGTCGTGTTACTGTAGCTATCAACGACGCGCTTAATTCTCCGCTTCTCAACAATAACGACATACACAAATCAAAGAAAATCCTCCTCAACTTCTATTGTTCTAAATCACATCCTGTTGTGATGAGCGAAGTGAGCGAAATCAACGCATTTATGGCACAAATGGGCGACGATATTGAGGTGATTTGGGGTGTTACATTTGATGATGAACTTGGCGAAAAAGTCAAAGTTACACTTCTTGCCACTGGTTCTGAAATGAGTGTAGTGCCTGAAGACTTGCGAGAGGAATTGCGTCGTAAACGTGAAGAAGCAGCAGCTTCAGGTAAAAAATATTCTGATGAAGAAGATACTCAAGCCGTAGAGCCACAACAAGAACCTGTAAAAGATACTCCAAAATACCCTTGGCAATCAAAACCAGTTGATTTGATGGAAGACTTTAAGGAAAAACTCTATGGCACATCGTCAAAAGACGAATCAAAAGTATCAATCTCTCTCGACCAAATCGATGATGACGATGAAATGCTCCGCTACATGGAAACCGTCCCAGCAATCAAAAGAAATTAAATAAAGACAATAGTTTAATAAAAAAGACAAGAAAACACGAAAATAGAATACATAAGAACATAATAACAAAATTTATTAAACCATATTTTTATGTTCTTCTGTTATTCTGTCTTCTAAAAATAAAAAATTAATATGGGTTTATTCGAACAAATTAGCGAAGATATCAAAAAAGCGATGCTCGCACGCAATAAAGTAGAACTTGAAGCTCTACGTGGTATCAAAAAAGAACTCCTTGAAGCAAAAACATCAAAGGAGAATGCAGGCGAACTTACTGACGCCGTAGCAATCAAAGTAATTCAAAAAATGGCAAAACAAGGCAAAGACACAGCCGAAGTATTTGCTGCTCAAGGTCGTCAAGACTTAGCTGACGAATATCTTGCGCAAGTAGAGGTTTATAATAAATACCTCCCACAAATGATGTCAGACGCCGAACTCACTGTTGCTCTAAAAGCTATCATTGAGCAAGTAGGTGCAACATCACCAAAAGATATGGGCAAAGTGATGGGCGTAGCCAGCAAACAACTCGCAGGCAAAGCTGAAGGTCGCGCCATTTCCGACAAAGTAAAAGAGATATTAAATACTTTGTAATGTGATTTTTGGTTTTATATAGTAATAAAAAAACTCCATTCCGCAAATTGGAATGGAGTTTTTTATGAGTTGCTTTATTATTAATAATATTTGTAACGCATATCTTTAATATTAGCTGCTTCTTTGAGGGCTTCGATTGAAAGATATTGGTTCATGTAGCCTTCGCGAGTTTCGAGCATTACCATTTCTTCTTTTTCGTTGTATGGTTTTGCTGCTTCTTCTTTGCTGATTACTTTGAAGATGTAAGCACCTGTATTACCTTTGATAACTGGTGATTCTTTTTCTACTTCAGCTTTTGCTACGCGAGCAAAGAGTGATGGTTCGTTGCCAATAGCACCTGCGTATGTGCTTGCAAAGTTGATATTGCGCACTGTATCAATGCGGAAACCTTCAGCTGAGAGTTGTTCCATTGTTTTGCCATTCATTTCTGCTACAAGGATATCACCTTTTTTCTCTTTGCGGAGTTCTGACAAGAGTTGTGGGCGTACGCTTTCTACTGAACGATAGCCTTCTGCATTGTGTTTGTCAACTGCAACAGCGATGATTTGGTTTTCTACTTCGAAGATATCGCTGATAGCACCTTCTTTATTTTCGAATACCCAACGAACTGCTTCGCGTGCTTTTTTCACGTTGTTGATAGCAGTTGCGTTAATATCAAGGTTTTTAGCCGTCATTACAACATAACCATTGTTAGCAGCTTCTGCTTCGAGTTTTTCGATTGTGTTGTTGTCAACGATGAATTGTTTGAGGTTGTTGTAGAGAGTAGCTTGTGTGCGTGATGTAGCATCTACTGAACGAGCAAGAACTGCAACTTTAGCTTTTACAACGTTTTGACCAAGTTGGTTTACATAGAAGAGGTTGATGTCGTTGCCTTCTTTCACTTGGAACATACCTTTTACAGGAGTAGAGAACGCTGGAGTAGCAATTTTCTTTTCTAGTCCCATTTCGCTTACCCAACCAATTTCGCCACCGTTAGTAGCATTTTGGAGGAGAGAGTGTGTTTTAGCCAATTCAGCGAAGTCAGCACCTTTTTTCACTGCATCCATGATGCTATCTGCTAATGCTTGAGTAGCTTCTGCAGTTTCGCGACGGAGATACATGTTGCTCAAGTTTACAGAGTCAACAGAGTTGATACCGTTTTCGATGATGCGAGCCATTTTGTAAGTATTGTCAACAAAGATAGGTCCCATAACGTCACCAGCTTTGCCTGAGAATGCAAATTCTTGGAAGTCAGCATCGATTTGGTCTTTAACCAAGTTTTCACCACGATATTGAACGTCAGAATTTGAGTTTACTACATCAGCAATTTCTTCTGTAGTAGTGAATTCTTCTTTCAAGTCGTTAATCCATTTTTCAACTTCAGCAAAGTCTTCTGCCGATGGTTTGATTTCAACAGCGATATATTTAACGTCAGCTGATTGTTTTTGTTTGAATTGTTCTTTTTTCTCGTTGTAGCGAGTTTTGATTTCAGCATCTGATACATTTACAATAGAATCTGCAATAGCGAAATAGTTTTTCATTGCATAAACAGCGTCAGCAGATACTTTTGCGTTGTCGAAAGCATATTTAGCTTCCAATGGGTTTACAACCAAAGCAGCGTTGAGCAAGTTAGTGTATTTTTCTTGAAGACGATTTGTTTTGATTGCGTGTTCCCAATAACGCCAGTAGTTGCGATAGAGGCGAAGTTGCTCGTAAGGGATGTTTTGTGATGCATCATCGCTATCAAGCATTGAGATGAATTGTTTTACGATATTAACATCGAATTGACCATTTTCGTTGAAGAACATTTGGTTGCTCATCATCATAGGGCTGATATTGCTACCTACGAGCATGTCTGCCAATTCGTTTTTAGTTACCATCATACCGATTTCAGCGCAGTCGTCACCTACAACTTTTTCAGTTACAGTGCTTTCCCACACCATTTGACGGATTTGTTCCATCATTTCATCATTGATGTTGTTGCCATATTGCAATTTTACTACATCGTTGAATTGTTCCATTTTTTCGGCATAGTCGCGAATTTTCACTTTGTCGCCGTTGATTACAGCTACGTTTGCGCTGTTTTCTTGGAAATAAGTTGAACCTGAATTAACCAAGTCTCCAACAATGAAGACTACCAAAGCCAAACCTACTACAATCAAGAGAAGGAGGCCTTTACTTCTAATTTTTTCTAATGTTGCCATTTTTTACTTGTATTATTTATTTTTATTTTGTTCTTTTTGTGTGTTGTAAATTATTATAACACAATAAATTACATGCAAAATAAGATGCCTTTGCGCCTTATTTTACATGATAATATTACAAAGTGCGAATTTACAAAAAAAAGTTTATATACACTATATTTTTGTGATAAATTTTATAATTTGCTGATTTATAGCTTTTTTCGACATGAAGACTTCTCAAATCTCAACTCTCAACTCCTCACTCCTCAATCGGTATTGTGCCTTTGGGTTGGCGTATGCTGTATCGGCTGAAGGTTTGGTTTGACTCAAAGCCTATGCCTAGTATTGTTCTATCTTTCTGGATAATTTTTATAGCTGAATCGCTATATACGCGTTCATCTTTTTGGTCCCAATATAATTCGTTGGTATAAAATTCCTCTTTACTGAGGTTGGTGGCTTCAACATTGTCGTTGAGTTTCCAAAGTTCTAATTTGCTGTAATACACAGCTCTGTCGCACTCTATTTCTGCATCAACTTTATAGTTTTCATCAAAGCGTTCGAAACGCAATCCGTTTGGGAAATCCCAATACGGAGTATCGGCTTTTTCATAAACGTACCAATCAGGAGCAATGATGCGGTAACGTATAATCCCCGAATCTGATACGATAGTGGTTATTGAGTCGGCATATACTTGAGGCGTATTTTTGATGTCAGTTACCGACTCGGTCATTTCGTGTTTGGTTTGGCACGAAAAAAATAATGCACAATGCACAATGCACAATGCACAATAAACTGTCATTATATTAATTTTTTGACTAATTTTTGTGTATTGAGAATTGTGCATTGTGCATTGAGAATTGTGCATTAGTTAATTACTTACTACGTACAGTAGTTGTTTCACTTACCCAACCACCTACATAGTGTGATTTGCCTTCTTCTACATCAGGGTGCATAAATATTTCTTCTTTTGAAGGGAAGTATGCGCTATATGTGCGGATGAGTTTGTTTGCTTGTTCAACCATATCTTCTGTTGGTTCAACGCTTTTTGCTTTAGCAAATTGGTCAACAGATGCCCAATATACTGATTTTTGCAATGTTGGGTCGTCAGATACTTTTGCTTGTGCATATACAAGACCTAACATGATGTGTGGTTGACCTTGAGCTGGGTTTTTAGCTAAAGATTCTTTACAATATTTACGAACATTTGTATATTCTTGTTTTTTGTAATATACTTGAGCGATACGGAACAAGTTGTCTGCAATATCTAAATCTTCTGTTGAAAGATTTACGGCTTCTTGATAGTATTCGATAGCTTTATTGTAGTCGCCTTTTACGTATGACATGTTACCAAGACCTGTAGCAGCTTCGGCAGATGGAGAAATGCGGTGAGCATATTCAGCTGCTTTGTAGTATGCTTCGTGTTCGATACATTTCAAGCGTTTGAACAATTTCATCACGCCTTCAAGATATTTAAGGTCAGCACTATTGTTTTCTACGTTAGGCAAGAAAATTTCATTCATTTTTGCACAATCTGCAACACCTGAAGCTGCGAAAAGCACATCTACAGCAGATTTTACGCTATTGTAATTTTCTGCATCTTTCAAATCAGCATTTTGTCCGTTTGCTGTCAAGATTGCATCTGCAAATGTGTAGTCGCCAATGAATTGTTCTGCTAATGAGTTGTCTGCTTTGTAGAGATTAGCTGATGTAAACACAAAGAGTTGCAATTCATTTGCTGTTGCTGCATTACCCAATCCGTGGATAGCCTCTTTAATCCATGGATAGATAGTTGCGTTATCATCTGGGAAATATTTGTTGTGTTTTGTTGCTTTGTCTGCCAAAATTGCAGGACGAGGTGTTTTTTTGTCTGTACCAAAATATTGGATACGGTCGTCATACAATTTCATCAATTGGTCGAATGCTGCTTTGAATTCTTCTTGAGTTGTTGCTTGTTTGATTTTCCATTCAAGAATTCTAACGCCAAGGCTATAGATGTTTTTTGATGCTGTTGGGCATTCTTTGTACACTTTTGCCCATGGCTCGTACGCATCAGCATAGTTTTTCACTTTTGCATACTCTGTGAAAAGCGAGAGATTCACTTTACATTCCTCTGTCATTTGAGCAGCCACACTGCCTACAAACAACATCGCTACAAAAAGAGCAGTTAATTTCAATGATTTCATAGTGATTTTATTTTTAATTATTAAATTAATATTTTTTCTTTTATTCTTTTGACAACAAATATCCCCCAAAGTTTAATTCCTAACTCCTCATTCCTCACTCCTCATTGTTTTATCTCACTTTCGCCTTCACAAACCATGTTTCATTGAGCGAGAAGTTAAGTCCGAACTTGAAGTAGTTTTCTTTCAACGTAGCCATCAATCCTCCAGCGTTGCCATACTCAAAGTTCACATTTATAATAGTTTTAGATGTTCTGAGTGGCAATCCAAGACCGCAAGTAATCGAAAAATCTCCTGCTTGACGACCATTTATTTTTGCGTATGAAGTATTGCAACTTGCACCCAATCTCCATGACATACGGTCAATGTATCTTCTGCCTCGAGGGTCATGTGTATATTCTGCACCGAGCGACAATTTCATTCTGTTTGCCAAGGTGTCGCGTTTGCCATAATAGAGAGCTTTGCTATATTCTTGATAAGTAAAATCTACACCAATCATCAATCTATCATCGTATGTGTACATCACGCCACCGCCATACAACGATGGCATTTCGAACAATTCACTCGAATTCACTTTCAAAGTATCCGTACCTGTGGTAGTTTGCTCAAATCTGCCATTCATGCCTGAGCGGAACTCGTATATCGCACCAATATTGAATTTATGTTTTTCGCCAATAGTTTCGTGGTATTGAAGACCAAAACGGGCATTGAAACTGCGAATATACAAATTACTGAGCATCACAGTATTCGTCGTAGTCAATTCCGATTGATTATAACTTACAGCCTTGTAGTGATTGATGTTACCAAACATGTAATAACCATTCACACCCAATGCCAAGTGGTCTGCAATGTCAACCGAAAGTCCTAAATACACCTGACTGATACCGCCTGTACCATAATATGTCTTATCATACACATTATATTCATCCTCAAAAGGTATCTGTATCGAATCGGTATATTTATAGTTGTAGCCAACATACGAAAAGGGTATCAACCCAGCCGATAACCCCATCCATTTAGTGATAGGTGATTGCAATGCAATATAGTCGAGATTACCTGTGAATGTTGTGTTTTGAGCCCCTCCGCTACGGAAGTTCGACAACAACCCCGAAACTCCCATTTCAAAAATAAATGATGTAGAGTCTATACTGCTATACGAGGCAGGGTTAGTGGAGTTTATAGCATTTTTTGTGCGCAGACCAATCGACGTACCACCCATTGCTTGAGAACGCGAAAAACAATCATCCTCCATCTGTCCATACCCATATCGTGTATAAGGCGAGTTAGTATTGTTTTGCGCAATCATCATCACCGACGCAATAAGTCCAACCAATATGATTAAGTTTTTTTTCATTTTTATTTATTTAGATAAGTTTTTTGCAATGTAATTCAATCCTTTAGGCACAAGTGTAGGCTCAAATAAGAGTTGAGAGTTGAGAGTTGAGAGTTGAGAGATATTTATAATATGTAAATTAAACAATCCTCCAGTTAATACAATTTTTAGGTTTTTATACTCACGTGAATAACGCTCGATATAGCCATTTATTTCATTTATCACCCCCCAATAAGCGCCATTAAGTATAGCAGTTTGAGTAGTTACGCCCAAACCATTGTGCATTACTTCCCTTCGGGCGTGACCGTTGGTTGTGCATTGTGCATTGTGCATTGAATCAATTGTGCATTGTGGTAGTGCCGCTGTAAAATGATGCATAGCATCTAATCTCATTTGTATGCCAGGAGCAATATTGCCACCTACGAAATGTCCGTCCACCAACAAATCATACGTATTGCATGTGCCACAATCAATTACCAAATAATTGCCTTCTCCTCCTACTGCGTATGCCCCAGCAAGAGCAGCAATTCGGTCTTTCCCTAACGTCTCAGGCGTAAGATAATCAATTTCAAATGGTAGAGGCGATTTGTACGACAATAAATGACTTTTTAGTCTAAATTTGCCCAATAACTCTGCAACTCGTTGCTCTTCCTTTACATCAACACTCGAAATAATTGAGTTCTCAAACTCCCCAAACCTATCAATCAACCCGCCAATGCACTCATTGTTAATCCTCTCAACTACAATATGTTCAACCAGCTGTTTTCCCTCGAAAGCAGCTATCTTTGTTTTAGTATTGCCTATGTCGATAGTCAGTACCATCTGATTTTGTGTATTTGGGCGCAAAGTTACTTATTTTAATTTATAATTCATAATTTACAATTCATAATTTTTGTTAATTTTTTTATTGTGATGTTTTGTTCGTTTTTAACAAATTTAAATTTTAACATTCTTGGTGTGTTAATAAATTCTTTGTCTGTTAGCATTTTACTAAATGGCTTGTTTTTAACAAAAAAAACAATTTTAAAATTTGTTAATTTTATTTGTAGAGTCGTAAAGTTTTAGTATCTTTGCATGCTAAAATAAATTAGACACAAGGTATAAGACAGAAGAACAAAAGACGCAGCATGCTGCGTCTCTACTAAAAAATCTAAAAATTAAAATATGACTGCACGAGTAAGTATTATTATGGGAAGCACGAGCGACCTCCCGGTGATGGAAAAGGCAGCTAAAGTGCTCAATGACTTTAAGATTCCGTTTGAGATTCATGCTTTATCGGCTCATCGTACACCGGTAGAAGTGGAACAATTTGCTAAAGGTGCTGCATCGCGCGGTATCGAAGTAATTATTGCTGCGGCTGGTATGGCTGCGCATTTGCCTGGTGTTATTGCTGCTTCTACTACTGTACCTGTAATCGGTGTGCCAATCAGTGCAACACTTCAAGGTATGGACGCATTGCTTGCTATTGTGCAAATGCCTCCGGGTATTCCTGTGGCTACTGTTGGCGTGGATGCTGCGATGAATGCAGGTCTATTGGCAGTGCAAATGTTGGCTGTGGGTGATGCTCGCCTCAAACAAGAACTCGTTGACTACAAAGAGACACTTAAATCTAAAATTGTTAAAGCCAACGAAGACTTGAAAAATGTTAAATACGATTTTAAAACCAATTAAATGCACAATGCATAATGCACAATTGTTAACGGCGAGGAACGAATAATTGTGAATTGTGAATTGTGAATTGATAAAAATATGGATTACAGAATATTTGTCGAGAAAAAATCTCGCTTTCGTGTTGAGGCAGAGAGTTTGCAACGCGAATTAAATGCAAATCTTGGTTTGAACCTTCGTGAGATGCGTCTTGTGAATGTTTACGACCTTTTTGATTTCACTCCTGAATTGTTGGAGAAAACTCGCTATGGTGTATTTGGCGAGGTAGTAACCGATGATGTGTTTGATGCGCTTGACCT
>JAZOMI010000049.1:0-58716 GCA_045653825.1 Candidatus Aphodosoma sp.
CCTTTAACGATAAGGTTGAGTTCTTGGAAGTTGCCAAGGGCAATACGACGACCAATCTCTTCGAGAGTAAGGTGGTTAGAAGTACGAAGGCCTTGTTCGCGAGCAAGTTGTTCGCGTTTGTTTGCAATATCGCGAGCCTCGTGGTCTTGATCGAAAATATTGAAGTTGTCGCCTGCTTGAGGTGCACCATTAAGACCCAATACGATAACTGGTTCAGCAGGACCTGCCTCTTTGATGCGTTGGTTACGCTCGTTGAACATTGCTTTCACACGACCATAAGCAGTACCAGCAAGCATAATATCACCTACACGCAACGTACCATTGTTTACGAGCACAGTTGCCACGTAGCCACGACCTTTGTCGAGCGAAGATTCGATAACCGAACCTGAAGCTTTACGATTAGGGTTTGCTTTGAGGTCAAGCAATTCGGCTTCGAGCAACACTTTTTCAAGCAACTCATTGACACCCATACCATGTTTAGCCGAAATGTCTTGCGATTGATATTTACCACCCCACTCTTCTACGAGATAATTCATCGCAGCGAGCGACTCTTTAATCTTATCAGGATTAGCACTTGGTTTATCTACTTTATTGATAGCAAATACGATAGGTACACCTGCTGCAGATGCGTGGTTGATAGCCTCAACTGTTTGTGGCATGACATTGTCGTCAGCAGCTACAATGATAATTGCAATATCGGTAACTTGAGCACCACGAGCACGCATCGCCGTAAATGCTTCGTGACCTGGAGTATCAAGGAACGTAATATGACGTCCATCTTCAAGCGTTACGTTGTAAGCACCGATATGTTGAGTGATACCACCAGCTTCACCTGCAATAACATTAGATTTACGAATATAGTCGAGCAATGAAGTTTTACCATGGTCAACGTGTCCCATCACAGTTACGATAGGTGGACGAGGAAGAAGATCTTCTTCGCTATCTTCCTCTTCTTGAATAGCATTGACAACATCAGCAGAAACAAATTCGGTTTGATAACCAAACTCGTCAGCCACAATATTAATAGTTTCAGCATCGAGACGTTGGTTGATAGAAACGAACAAACCAAGATTGAAGCAAGTTTGAATAATCTGAGTTACAGGCACATTCATCATCGCAGCCAACTCATTAGCAGTAACAAACTCAGTCAATTTAAGAATTTTTGATTCAAGTTGTTCCATTTCTTGCTCATTTTGCAAGCGTTGAGCATTGGCTTCACGTTTTTCTTTACGATATTTAGCACCTTTTTTCACACCTTTGTTACCTTCAGTAAGACGTGCCAATGTCTCTTTTACTTGACGTGCAACATCTTCTTCACTAACTTGAGGGGCATGAATAACTTTTTGATTTTTATTCTTTTTCTTACCCTCTTTTTGTCCACCGCCTTGGCTTTGACCACCTTGTATAGCCTTACTTACATCAACACGTTCACCTCCACCAATGCGTTTGCGTTTTTTCTTATCGCCTTTTTCGCCACCTTTATTTTCGTTATTTGCTTTATTTATCTCGCTACCTCCCTCTTGAGATGCCTTTTTGTTAGCCTCTTTTTGAGCTTTACGACGAACTTCAGCCGCTTGACGCTCTTTTGCTATACGATCTTTACGCAACTCCTCTTTCGATTTTTTAGCAGGACGAGTATTGCTATTTATTGCAGAAAGATCGATTTTATCAAGCACTTTAATATCGCTCTTAAACTCAACTTTACGGAAAGTAAAGATTTCTTCCTCTTTTTTCTCTACTACAGGTTCTTCGGTTTTCTTTGGTTCTTCAACCTTTTTAACCTCGGCTTTCACAGTAGGTTTTTCTGTTTTATTTTCTTTGGCAAGATTTTCTTTTTCGACTGGTTTTGATTCTTTTTGTTTTTCCTCTTTTTTAGGTTTTGGTTCTGCCTTTTTCTCCTCTTTTTTAGGCGCAGGCTGAACAGAAGCAACCTCTTTTTTGGGCTCCTCTTTCTTTGGTTCTACTTTTGGCTCCTCTTTTTTCTCTGCAACTTTAGGTTTGTTAAGAGCATCCAAATCTATTTTACCTACAACGTTAAGTTGTGGTTTTTCTTGTTCTACTTTCACCTCTGGTTTCTTTACTTCTTTTTTGGACTCTTCAACTACCTTTTTAGGTACTTCTACTTTTACTTTTTTCGCCTCTTTCTTTTGAGCTTCAAATTCAGACAACATTTCAGGTGTAGCAAATTCCTTCAAAAGCAAAGCCTCTTGTTCTCCTGTAAGTTTCGAATTAAAATCCTCTTCCACAGTAAAACCTTTCGATTTCAAAAAATCTGTTGCAGTACCAATACCAATCTTTAATGTTTTTACTAATTTTCCTAATCTTGCCATATAATAATTAAATTAAAAATTAAAAATTAAAAATTAAAAACTAAAAATTAAAAACTATAACAATCTCGTTTCATTACGAAATAATTATTAATTGTTAATTATTAATTGTTAATTAATCTTCGAATTCTGCTTTCAACACAGCCAATACCTCATCGATAGTCTCTTCTTCGAGGTCTGAACGTTGAATCAACTCTTCACGAGTGAGCGACAACACGTTTTTAGCTGTATCGCAACCGATACCTTTCAATACATCAATAATCCAGCTATCGATTTCATCGCTAAATTCATCAAGGTAAATATCTTCTTCATCCACTTCAACGTCGTTACGGAATACATCGATTGTATAACCTGTAAGCATTGTAGCCAATTTGATGTTGTTACCGTTTTTACCGATAGCGAGCGAAATCTCTTCTGGGCGAAGATATACGTTTGCTTTTTTGTTTTCTTCGTCAAGCTCAATAGTTTGCACTTTCGCTGGGCTCAATGCGCGAGCGATATAAAGGCTTGGATTTGCTGTATAGTTGATAACGTCGATATTTTCGTTGCGCAATTCACGCACAATACCATGAATACGAGCACCTTTCATACCCACACATGCTCCTACTGGGTCAATACGGTCGTCGAACGACTCAACAGCCACTTTCGCACGCTCACCAGGAATACGTACCACCTTCTTGATAGTAATCAAACCGTCGTGAATTTCAGGCACCTCTTGTTCGATAAGACGTTCCAAGAACAAAGGTGAAGTACGCGAAAGATAGATTTTTGGATTATTATTTTTATTATCTACACGAAGCACAACCGCACGAATAGGTTCGCCTTTACGATAGAAATCATTAGGAATTTGCTCTTGTTTTGGAAGAAGCATTTCATTTTTATCCTCATCCAAAATAAGCACCTCTTTCTTCCACACTTGATAAACATCGCCAGTCACCACTTGACCAATAATATCAGCATATCTCTCATAGAGAGCCTCTTTTTGAAGTTCGAGAATACGAGATGCCAAAGTTTGACGAAGATTGAGAACGGCACGACGTCCAAAACTCAAAAACTCTACTTTATCCACAACCTCTTCGCCCACTTCATAGTCTTCATCTATCTCTTGAGCTGCACTAAGTGCAATCTCCATGCTTTCATTTTCCAATTCATCGTCCTCAACGATAGTACGTGTACGAAGAATTTCGCAGTCACCTGTCTCAGGATTGATAATCACATCATAGTTCTCATCTGTTCCATACATCTTAGCAATCACACTACGGAACGAATCTTCCAAAATACTGATCAATGTAGAACGATCAATCGCCTTCAAATCTTTGAACTCCGAAAAGGTTTCAATAAGATTTACTTTCTCTTTTTTAGCCATTTTTTCAAGTTGAAAATTGAAAATTGAAAGTTGAAAGTTAATACCTACGGCAAAATTTCAAATTTCAAATTTCAAATTAATTAAAATTTATATTTTGTATATTTTATTTCAGAATATTTAAATTCGATGCGCTCAGTATAAGGCTTCTTACGCTTATCACCCTCTTTACGTATCATTTTAGTCTCCTCAATCACAAAACTCTCATCACCCACTTCAACCAATACACCCTCATGTTTAATACCATTAGCCTCCAACACCTCAACGTCCTTATTAAGATTTTTCTCGTACTGACGTTTCACTTTGAATGGAGAAGTAAGTCCAGCCGAACCCACCTCAAGCTCATAATCCTCTACCTCACGGTCGAAATTCGCCTCAATAAAACGATTTAATTCTACACAAAAATCAATATCCACGCCCTCATCGGCATCAATTTCCACCTTAATCACGTTGTCAACCGACACCGTAACATCAACTAAAAAATATCTTGTATCAGCCAACTTACTGATAACCAAATTAGTAATAATATCTTTTTGTATCATAATCACTTAATACTACGAACTGAGGGGACTACTCGTCCCCTCAATATCTTAAATTCGGTGCAAAGTTACAACTTTTTTTACTAACCACCAAATTTTATGAATTAAAAATTTGATTTTATGCAAAATTAAATTTCAAAATCTACATCAAAATCATATTTTTTCTCTTCTGTTGCAGGAGCAACCTCCACTACTGGAACTTCTGTCGCAACAGGAGCCGCTTGCTCGTTACGATAACTGCGGAACTCACGAATATCACGTGCACCATTAGCAGCATTGTTTTCATTGATGAAACCAATAATCTCAGTCAACGCGTCTGTAAATTTCTCAAAATCTTCTTTGTAAAGGAAAATTTTGTGCTTTTCGTACATTACAGGAGCACTTTCATCTTCTGCGAATTTCTTCTTACTCTCAGTGATTGCAAGAAATAAATCATTGTTACGACTACGTTTCACATCAAGGTAATAAATACGTTTACCTGCTTTTACTGACTTAGAGAACACAATTTCTTGCTCTTTTCTCTCATTTTTGAATTCTTCCATATCAATTCAACTCTTTTTGTAATTAACTGATTTACAACAAATCAGCTTTAAATAAATTTGTTTTAATAAATTAATTTATTGAAATATTTTTCAGTCCTCAAAGTTGTAATTTTTTTTTGACATAACAAAATGTTTTTTAATATTTTTTCAAAAAAAATTACAAAAAACACTCATTGCAACAACCACAATACTAATAATCAACATATTAACCCAACTCTATTCTCAATTCTCAATTCTCAACTCTCAATTCTATTGCTACTTTCAACTTTTTTTTGTAACTTTGCAAGTCAAATAAATTAAGCGTAATGATCAACAGAGCTCTTTTAAGAATTAAGGTAGCGCAAGTCTTGTATGCTTGTTTTGCAAAAGAAAATTCCGACCTCACAACGGCTGAAAACGAATTGCAATTAAGCATACAAAAATCGTATGATTTATATCACTACATATTGCTACTCATTGCCGAATCGCGCCGTTACACAGAAGTAAAAGCCGATTCTCTTCGCGACCGTATTGGTGGTGTTCGTGTAAACGAAATGTTTAACGAACAATTCATGAATAACAAATTTGCTCGTCAACTCGGCGAAAACAAAGATTTATATTCGTATGCAAACGAACGTGGACTAACATGGGAAGACGATATTGAATTCATAAAATATCTAATCTCACAAGTAAACCGCCGCGAATACTACTGCATCTACATCGCCAAAAAGAACCCTTCGTATGGCGAAGACAAAAAATTCTGGCGCGACATCCTCGCTAACGAATTCCAAGAAAACGAACAGTTCGACCACCTACTCGAACAAAAATCAATCTATTGGAGCGACGACATCGACATCGTTTTCAGTTTCGTGGAAAAAACTATCAAACAATTCAAAGAAGAAAATGGTCCTGACCAACCTCTTCTCCCTATGTACAAAGACAAAGCCGACAAAACTTTTGCATTCAAACTCCTCGACTCTGTACTACTCCACAACACCGAACTCGAAAACATCATCACTAAATATCTCATCGATTGGGACATTGACCGCGTGGCTATGATGGACAAAGTTATTCTTAAAACTGCCATCGCCGAACTTCTCTACTTCTCTACCATCCCTGTCAACGTAACCCTCGATGAGTATATCGAACTTGCAAAATATTACGGCACTAAGAAAAGTAGCAAATTCATCAACGGCGTACTCGACAAAGTCGTAAAAGAACTTCGCGAAACAAGCGAACTCAGCAAGTTCAAAATCTCAAACAAAAAATCAAAAAGCGAAGTCTCTTCCGAACTCAAAGAATCAGAGCCCAAATCTAAAACCGAAGAAACCGAAAACAACTAATAACTAATAACAAAGCGAAGCTGAGTACGAAAATCGGGCAACTCACTACTCGCTACTAAAAATCTCTATACTATGTTAGCTACAATCTTATTACAAGCTGCTACTGCAGAAGGCGCACAAGGCGCAGGTTGGATGAATATGGTAATGTTGCTTCTAATCTTCGTTATCTTCTACTTTTTCATGATTCGTCCACAAACTAAACGTCAAAAAGAGATCAAAAAATTCCAAGACTCTCTCGAGAATGGTAAAACTGTCATCACTCAAGGCGGTATCTATGGTCGTGTACGCGAAGTAAAAGACAACTATGTACTTGTCGAAATCGCTGATGGCGTAAAAATCCGTGTAAACAAAAACATGGTTTTCGACTCTCCTGAAGATGCAACACAACAACCTGCAAAATAATTAAAACTATGAATTCAAAACGCTTTTTGGTGTACATTAAGCGACAAGGGAATAAAGTTGCTACATTCTTGAAATCTCGAGATGTAGTAACTTTTTTGTTCTTCTTCGTCCTCGCTTTCTTCTTATGGTATATGTATAACATTGGCACTCAACGCGAAATCAGTCGCCGAATACCAATCACATATATCGGTATCCCCGACAACGTCCAACTCGAAAAAAAATTACCACAAGAGATAAAATTTGTAATCAAGGACGAAGGTAAAACCATTTGGAGCTATCGCAAATCCCAATTCGATACGCTCCGAATCGACCTAACCAACCATTTCAACGAAAACAACACCCTCGAAATAAAATTCGAAGAACAATTCAAAAAAATCCTCTCTCATCTCTCACCAACCACCAAAGTTATAGAACTAAATCCGGGCTATTTCTCATCAAAATACATACGTCTATACTCTAAATCAGTGCCTGTTGTTACAAGCAATGTAATCAAACTCGCACCACAACACGTCATGTACGACACAATAGCCATATCGCCCAAATTCATCTCACTAATTGGCACAAAAGAATCTGTTGACACCATCTCCTATCTCTATCTCGAACCAATAACCGAAACCTTCGACAAAACCAAAACCCTCTCTGTCAACATTCAAAAACCTCAAGGCGTAAATATCAATCGCACATCCGTAAACGTAACAATCCCAGTCGAAATGTGCACCGAAAAAGAAGTAACAGTTCCAATCGTAGTCGAAAATCTACCACGAAACACCTATATCCGCACCTTCCCATCCGAAGTCAAAATTCGTTTCAGCGTAGGTCTCAGCCACTACAACTCCGTAACCGAATCCACCTTCCGTGCCATATTCGACTACAACGATATCCGCCTCAACCCCGACAAAAGTACTGCCACCCTCCAACTCGACTACACCTCAGGCTACATCTTCAACATCCAACTCACCCCATCCGAAGTCGAATACATAATTGAGAATTGATATTCCTCCCACAAATATCACAAATTCACACAAATATCTTTTGTGATTATTTGTATCATTCGTAGGAATATACATCATATTATATTTCTATCTTCAGCCAGCGAAGCTCGGCGTTCTTCCGTGAACCAACGGTCTTTGAACCTTTAGGTGAAAAAATTCTGTATATTCCGTGAGAAAAATATCATCAGTGAGAAAAGAAACGCTGAAAATCTGTCTTTAGTGTCGAGATTTTGCGAAGCAAAAGCAAGACCATCATGTAAAAAAGTAGGGACGCTCGGCTCTAGCGTCCGCAATATATTATTATGTCATTCTGTCTTAAAAAAAACACAAAAAAAATAGGTATCACAGGCGGTATAGGTTCAGGCAAAAGCGTAATATCACGCATATTAAAAACTATGGGCTACCCTGTCTATGACTCTGATTCGTGGGCAAAACACTTGATGAACCACCACCCCGATATCCGTCAAGCCCTAACCCTCAAATTCGGCATAGAAACCTACACCTCCGAAGGCTTAAACCGCACCTATTTAGCCCAACAAATATTCAATAACAAAGAAAATCTCGCCTTCGTCAATTCTTTAGTTCACCCTATCGTCGGACAACATTTCTTAGAGTGGGCAAATTCTCAAAATTCAGGACTCGTATTCATCGAAAGCGCAATACTTTTCAGCAGTGGATTAAATAAAATTCTCGATGAAACAATATATGTTGATGCACCACAACATGTTCGTCTTCAACGCGCGATGGCTCGCGACAACGCCTCTGCCGAAGCAATTATAGCTCGCATCAACAGCCAACAGCAAGACAACGAATATGCCATTGCACATTCAACTCACATAATTATCAACGACAACCAAACACCTCTAATACCACAAACTCTATCAATATTACAAAAAATATAATGCAAAAAAAAGCGACAAAAAGAAACAATAAAATTTCATTTGGCAAACGCATCTGGCAATATACCTACCGAACAATACTCATCCTCTGGGTCCTAACCATTGCATCAGTTTTTCTTCTAAAATACATTCCAGTATATTTCACACCTTTAATGGTTTTGCGCTCTTGCCAATCAATTTTTGATGGCAAAATGCCTCGCAACAACAAAAAATGGGTACCCCTCAACGAAATATCACCAAATCTCGCAATAGCATGTGTTGCAAGTGAAGACAACCTTTTTATGCAACACAAAGGATTCTCTGAGCGAGCCATAAAACAAGCTCTCATCGAACGCCTAGAAGGAAAACGCATACGAGGAGGTAGCACCATATCCCAACAAACAGCAAAAAATGTCTTCACGTTCTGCTCCCGCACATGGTTTCGTAAAGGTATAGAGACCTACTATACCATCCTAATCGAACTCATATGGGGCAAAGAACGTATCATGGAAGTATATCTCAACATTGTCGAATTAGGCGATGGCATATATGGAGCCGAAGCAGCATCGCAATATTATTGGGGAATACCAGCTAGCAAACTATCAAAAGCCCAATCTGCCCTAATCGCAGCAGCACTACCCAATCCACTGCACTATAGCATCTCCCGCCCTGGACCTTACATGCAAAAACGACAAAAACAAATATTAGATCTAATGCCCAAAATGGGTAAAATAGATTTCCTACAGAAAAAAAATCACTGAACAATAATAACATTTAATAGATTGACTAGTGGGCATTTAGCATGCATACGGAATAGAAAATATGTTTTTAAATTGATACCATATTAATGAAAATTAACTTTTTTATTGCAAATATATTTTTTTACTATTTTCTCAATTTTTTTCTTTGCCTCTTGAGAATCATCAAGTTGAATATTTAATACTTTTTGTATAATAGATCGTCTATTATAATAGTATTTAGACGAAATATTTAGTAATTTGCACATAGTGTCTCTATCACAATCCATAAAAGCTAACCAGATAATAGCTAAATCAGTATTTGTTAGTTTTGGATAATCTTCGTGTAAAGTTTGCAAATTTTCTTTTGCATCTATAAAGAGAGTTTCTCTATTTAAATTATATCCTTTTTTATACTCTTCAAACAGAGTATTAAATCTTTCTTTACTCTTCATCACACTTTTTTCTAGTAAATTGATATTTTTTTTATAACGAATTATAACAATAAAAGTTATAATTAGTCCCCCTATAACCAATAGTAAAGCAATATTATATATTCTCATAATCATCAATTTTCCTTTTTTATTTTCTAATTCAGCATTCAATAGATCATACTCTGCATTTATTGCACTAAGGCGTTGATTCATCATAAATTTCCATGTCTCTTCATTACTTTCGTAAGCTATTTCCCACCATTTACAACTTTCTTTATATTCTCTATTTGCTGCCATTACTTTAGCATTACAGTAAAAATAGTCATTTTCAAAGTCTTTTCTTGATGCTAAATGTTGTATATATTGTTTTGTACTATCAGGCATCTCTTTTCGTATATATGCATCAACCAATGTATATGCATATCCCACATAGTTTATTTTTTTATAATATGGTCGTACGTATTTTATAACACTATCGGCATCCATTTCTAGAGCATGATATTTTCCAAATAATGCTTTAGCCATAATTTTTTTGTTTTCATCAAAAAAACAAAGACTCTTATTTAAATAATATTGAGCTGTATCTCCTTTTGTTAACAGACTCAAATTCAGATACGAATAAGGTAATCGTCTTAGATTATTATATTCTAAATCTTTTTTTAATGCTTTGTGTGCATAATTCAGTGCAAGAATAGTATCTGTAGTCATTGTATTTTTTACAATATATCCATATACAAACGAAGCTATAGAATCACAATATTGCAGATTTATTTCTGCTCGCTTTAAATGCATCATTGATTTATCATAATCACCATCAATGTATAATTTACAACCAATTAAAGCATTACATAAGCAAATTTTTCCTTTTTCTCCTTTTTTTTCATATAGAACAGCGCAATTTTCTAAAGCTTTGATATCTATACCATTATCGCTTTGTTGTCGTGCTGCCTCAAAAGCCCGCATTAATACATAATCATACTCAGGATCTAAAATTTCCTTTTTATCACACGAAACGATAGAAGCCAATAATATTATAGCTATTACTTTAAAAATTATTTTTCTCATATTTATAATAATTTTTCCCTAGATTTTTATTTTTACAAATTATATGAATTTCACAAATAAATTTGTATTTATTTATGGGTATAAAGAATTTCACTACAAAATTACTAAAATATTCATTAAAAAATCATTGTTTTATATTTACTAAAAGATTTTGTGATATATCATATTACCCCCCCCCCATGACAACACTTTGATTTACAATAATATACAAATACACTCGATTTATTTAAAATAATATTTTGTGATATCACAATTTTGGCTAATTCAGATAAAGTCTCTAAATTTGTCATAGATATTTAATCTATTTGTTAAATTTTTAAACTTGTTAAAATTATGAAAAAGAAAATTCTTTTTGCAATAGGAGCAATATTGCTCTTTTGCAGTCTCATCTTTGCCCAAAATGAAGGAATCCCAGTAGAACTTAAACCTTACAATCCACCAAGTAAACCTCCATTTGGAAATATTACTCCTCCTAAAGACACATTTATTGATATACCACCAGCTAGTATAATAGAACAAATTCTTTTTAACTGCTATCAAAATTCAACACATCTCACATTGCAATGCAACACAGATGAACGAGTAGAAGTGGTAATCTACGAAATGCTTTCAGGCGTAAAACACACCTCTATTATTAATATGGTAGCTGGCGAAATATATACTATTGACACCCCATGGGACACTGGTCTCTACACTATCCGATTGACCCTCTCTAATGGAACAACCCTTGAAGGTGATTTCCAGATTAAATAACCTTATATTAATATGAAAAATATTACAACAAATTAAATTTAACTTAAAAAACTTATGAGTATGAACAATAAAATATATTTAGTAATCGTTTTTCTTCTAAGCTTAGGTCTCTTTTCTTGTTCAGATAAAACAAAAGAACATTCTAGTTTATTAGCAAATAATGATACGAGGAATATAATTACAGAAGATGGAGTTAGTATTTATGGGGGTAAAAACTAAATGTACAAAAGTGTAGTTTGGGAATTGGGTTGGTAAGTGTTTGGTGGTGAGTTGGTTGTGTGGAGTTTTGTGGATTTGATTGGTGTAAACCAAATGTACAATTTATTTTACTTTGCTTTACTTTTGGTTTACATTTTGATGGGGGTTGTGGGATGGTTTTTTGCGTTTGGTTTACTTTGCTTTACTTTTGGTTTACATGGGTTGTCTTTTGTGGTTTAATGCGATTAGTTGGTGGGGTGATTATTGGTGCGTCATGAGGCAGGATGATGTAGTGTGAGTTTGTGATTAATGAGGTTGAATGTATGCGCTATATGGTTGTAAATGAGATTTGTAAATTGATATGCAAGGTGTAGATGTGGTGGTATTATTGAGCTGGTGAGAATTGGCGAAATGATGCAATATATGTGGATGAGATGGATGCTAATGATGGTGAATATGATGCGAAATGTATGCTGAAATATAAGCTAAAAATAGACTAAAAATGGGCTAAAAAAAGAGCCGATGGACGTTGTGTCTGTCGGCTCTTTTTTTTGGTGTTTTTTTGGTGTTTTTTGGGTGTTTTGGAGGTTGGGTTTGCAGTTGGGATTGCAGTTGGGATTGCAAAAAGTGGTTTGAAAAGTGGCGTATAAATACCCCATTAAGGCATTTTTTGAGTAGTTAACCCACGAAAATGGGGTTATATGATACCCTGTGAAATGGGTGTGAAATGGGATAAAATAGGCTTTTGGGGGGTTATAAATACCCCTATATGCCACGTATTTTGGTGGTTTATAGTGAGTTATGGAAAAATGGTGTGTTTTTTGGTGTTTTTTGGTGGTTTTGGATAGCAAAAAAGCGCGATCGGGAGAGGGATTGCGCTTTTTTTTGTGAGGAGATGATAGATGTTATTTGACAAATACCGCTCCAGAGCTGTATGTTTTGACAACGTAGCCGAGGATTTGCCATAGCGCGCGTATGTTGGCGGTTGGGATAACGAGGGGTTCGTGGATGAGGCGGCCGTCGGGGTGGGTGGCAGTGTTGGATGAGTAAGCCACAATGGTGTCGGGCGTGGCGCCAGTTTGGAGACGTTTGGTGATGCGGAACTCGTCGGTTTCGATGCAGTAGTTGGTGCCCCAGACGATTTGGCGTACGTCTTCGACACGGCGAAGGACGAGGATGCAACCACTTGGGTATTCGAGCATAGAGTCGCCATAGTGGCGAATGGCAGCGGTGGCGTTGTTGAACCAGTCGCCAGCGTCGAGCCACTCGTTGGTGGGCATATTGCCATCGACAACGGCGGCGATGGAGTTGGTGCCACCGATGGTCATCACATCGTCGAAGAAAGGGATGAGGCGTTTGTCGTGGGGCTTGTTTGGGTCGAAATTTTCGGTTGTAGTAACGAATTTTGCCTCTTTTTTGAGCATCTCTCCCTCACCAGTTAGCAACCATTCTGGCGAAATTTCGGAAAAAATAGATAATATATTACCTAATGTATTTGAATTTATAGGTGTTTTTTTATTACTTCCTGTAAAATTTCCGTATGTTAACCCTATTTTTTCGCAAAATTCAACCTTTCCAATTCCCTTATATTCTGCAATTTGCAAAATTCTTTCTTTAATATACATAAAATATTACTCAAAATGTTTGGTGGATAGAAAATAAATTAGTTAATTTGCAGCGCAGTTAAGAATGTAACCACGTGCAAATATACTAAAAAAAAGTGAGACTATGAAGAAAAAGCATGGAATTCTACTATCATCGGGCGAGAAAAATCGCTTAGCGGCGGCAATGAACGTGAGTCGGATGACGGTGTATAGGGCGTTGACGTTCCAGCGCAACACGCCACTAGCGGAGCGAATACGATTCACGGCAGTGAAGCACTTTGGAGGAGTTGAAGTAGGGAATAATTCATAATGCACAATGCATAATGCACAATTATTAACCCCCTCCCCCTTTGGATAAGACAGTGAAGAGGCTGCATGAACTGAAGGTCGCACAAGATAAATAGACAGAATGAGGTCTAATGAAATCGTATGTTGCACAGGATAAATGTAGGGAATGAGCCTACAACGGAGGTTGCACATAGGCAATGCCTATTGTAGCGGACAAATCGCCAACTCGCCCTGTGTTCACGGTCTGATAGTCTGGGACTCGCCTTGTGTACTGCGTTGGAATCTGGGAACTCGCCCGAAGGGAGGATTTTTTTAACAACACCGAGATAAAGCTGACAGAATGAGGTCGGCACACTTTGACTTTAGAAATTGATTGTGGAATTTGGCACTCGCCTCGGTGTTTTTTTTGATGACAATTTAAACAACAATTAAACAATATTTAATTATGAGTGAAAAGGGTTATACAATCGTACAATTGGTTTTGGCATCTTGCGTATTGGGATGCTCAACCGTGTCGCTCGTTGGAGCAATCGTGGTGCATGGGTTTCAGACCTGGCAGTTGGCAAATCTTACGTTCGTTGTGTTGTCGGCAGTGATGATGAAGTGGGCGGTTGAGGAGTACAGGGAAGCGAGGAAATAATGCATAATGCATAATGCACAATGCACAATTCACAATTCACAATGCACAATTCATAATTCATAATTCATAATTCATAATTACTATGTTAACAGAAGAACAAAAACAGAGAATAGCCGAAGCGATGGTGTTGCGCCGTGAGATGTTTGCGGGCACGGATTCGCAATGGGCATTGTCGTTGGGCATCAATGCCTCGGTATATAATCGCATCAAGCGCGGTGAGCGCGAGCGCGTGTTGGCAGATGCGAAATGGATAACGATAGCACGCTTGTTGGAGGTGGAGCTGTCGACAGCTTCGCCATGGAACACAGCACGCACGGCGGTGTTTGTCAGCGTGACGGCGCAGTTGCAGTTTTGCCAAGAGAACTCGTCGTGGGCGATACTATGCGACGAAGCTGGTATTGGGAAGACCTATGCAGCACGCTACTACTCGCGCACGAACAAGAATGTGGTGTATGTGGATTGTTCGCAACACAAGACTCGTCGCCGCCTCATGATAGAGATAGCACGAGCGCTGGGCGTTGACACCCACGGGACGTATTACGAAGTGTTTGACGACTTGCGCTACTACATCAAGACGATAGACCATCCACTGATTATTCTCGACGAAGCAGGCGATCTGCGCTATGAGGCGTTTTTGGAAGTGAAGGCGTTGTGGAATGCGGTGGAGAACTGTTGCGGTATCTACATGCTCGGCGCTGATGGACTACGAGCAAAGATAGAGCGAGGCATCAACTGCAGGAAGGTGGGTTTTGTGGAGCTCTTCGACCGTCAGGGGGCACGCTTCCAGCGCATCACGCCCGAAGGCCGAGAGGCACGCCAAGAGTTTCATGCTGCACAAGCAGCTGCTGTGATACGCGCCAATGCACCAGCCGACACCGACATACGAGCCATGCTTGCCGCTACTGACTGCCGACTTAGGAGGATATATATTGAGGTGAAGAAAAGAATGAGGAATGAGGAGTGAGGAGTTAGGAGTTAGGAATTACCTCTAATCTCTAATCTCTAACCTCTAACCTATAACCTTTCAACTTTCAACTTTTAACTGATGGAGTATTACAATAACATATTATGCTTGACTTATGACGAGATGCTTGAGTTGATGCCAAAGGGCACGCTTGGGTCGTTGTGTTCGCGGGGCAAGGTGGAGCGTGTTCGCCGAGCGAGCTATGAGCGTAGTGCGTTGTATTCATTGGACAATGCTCCGCAACGAATAAGGATTATGGCATACGAGCGATTTCCCGAACTGAACGAAGCAGCGACGAGCCGAGATGCGCTGGAGGGGTATGGATTGATGGAGCGCGAGATGCTCCCCGACATGGCAGCGGTTGAGTATTACGCCAGCTACATCACTCCGATGGGCGAGCACTTGACCGACACGAAGCAAGCCGAGTATGTGAACAATGCGATGATACTGAATGCGTGCACACGGTTGTGGCAACGGTCGTACTCGCAACATGCACGTCAGGGGCGAGCGCGTCAGATGCCAGCGAAGGGCGAGTTTTGGGAGCGCACAGCTCGCGCCTTGCCACGCTTGGCAGAGCGATGGCCACACTCGTTGCCGATGAACGCTCGTAGATTGCAGACGAAGCACAAGGAGTATCAGCATGTAGGGTATGCCTCGTTGGTGAATGGTCGCTTCGGCAACAGCAATTCGCGCAAAGTGACGGCAGAGATAGAGCAGCTCATCATGTCGATATATTCGACATCGGGCAAGCGATTCGTGACAGAGACATTGGCCGTGTATGAGCAATGGTTGGCTGGCAAGATAGAGATAGTGAACCAAGCGACAGGCGAACTGTTCGACCGCACAGGTGCGCCGAAGATAACCGAATCTACAGTGCACAACGTGGTGAACACGCCACAGAACCGTCGCATAGCCGACCTCCGACGCAACGACACGCTCTACAACAAGTCGCACCACACGCCACACGTTGTGCGCCATGCGCCACAATACGCATTCTCGAAAATATCGATGGACGACCGCGACCTCACACGCAAGACCACGGCAGGCGAGCGCATATCTGCCTACTATGCTTACGATGTAGCAAGTGGATGTGTGATAGCTGCAGCCTATAGCAAGCAGAAAGACATGGAGCTTGTGTTGGAGTGTTTCCGCGACATGTTTCGTTTCATCACACGGCACAACCTACGCATGCCGTACGAAGTGGAGGTAGAGCACCACTTGATGAACAACATTAAGGAAGAGCTTGAGGTGATGTTTCCAGCCGTGAGGTTCTGCCAAGCGGGTAACTCGCAAGAGAAGCGAGCCGAGCACCTGAACCGAGCGAAGAAATACTCAGCCGAGAAGCAGCTTGGGCAAGTGGTCGGTCGATGGTGGGCACGATCGGAGGCATATCGCGAGCGGTCGGAGCGTGTGGGTGCCGAATACAAAGAGCAACGATTGCCGTACAGCAAGTTGGTAGCCGAAGACCTCGAGGCGATAGCACTCTACAATTCGCAATGCAAGCCAGGCGAAACACGCTCGAGACTCGAGGTGCTGCTCACCACCCAGAACCCAAACCTACAAGAGGTGAACCGAGCCGTGATAATGCGCTCGATAGGCCACCGAACCGAAACCACATTGCGCCGCTCGCAATACGTACAAGTGCAATATGCGCGCTACCAATTGCCCGACCCAACGATGATAAGCCGTTTTCGCGAAGGGAACAGTTGCACCGCCTATTGGCTCGAAGCCGACGATGGCACAATACCGAGCGTGATACTCTACCAAGGCGACCGCTTCATAGCCGAATGCAAGAAGATGACCACCTTCAACGAGTCGATAGCCGAGCGCACAGCCGAAGATGAAGCAGCAATGACCGAGCAACTGAAGTATGTAGCCCAATACCACAAGATGAACCGCCTCGGACGCGAAGAGAAGATACGCAACCTTAGCATCATCGACAACGCACAGGTGGAAGAAGCAATAGCCAAGGCGAGCGACGAAGAGGTAGTAATGCAACCCCTCCCACCTGACGACCCATATCACATTGCATCGATCGACACCACCGATGACGGCGATTGGCTCGAAAGAGCGATAAAAAGTTTGTAACAATGCACAATGCAGAATGCAGAATTAGGAATTGAGAATTAAGAATTGAGAATTGAGAATTTAGAATTGAGAATTAAGAATTGAGAATTGAGAATTGAGAATTAACTTTCAACTATGATAATAACAAATAGCAATATACAGCGTACGCGTCATGAAGTGATGGCGTTTGAGGGCGAATGGCTTGCGTCGTTTGGCACGCCGTCGCCCCATGGCACATGGATCATCTATGGGATGTCGGGTTCGGGCAAGACCACATTTGCGCTACGCTTGGCAAAATACTTGACTCAGTTTGGCCGAGTGGTGTATTGGTCGTTGGAGCAAGGCAATACCCTCTCGTTTCAGCGAGCATGGCAGCGCGAGCACATGGCCGAGGCAGGCAGTGGCGTGATAGTAGCCGACGACGAAGAGACCACCGACACGATAGCCGAACTGATGTGTGCCCGCAGAGGGCGTCAGATAGTGATTATCGACTCGCTCACGCCACTGAGGGCATTGCAGTTTGACATTCGCGCCTACGAGCGTTGGCGCAAGCGGATGAAAGGCAAACTGCTGATATTCCTCTCGCACGAGCGACAAGGAGTGCCCGACAGCTCGGTAGGCGACTACATCTATAAACTCGCCGACCTGAAGATGCGAGTAGAAGGCTACCGAGTGATGACCAACACCCGCGCAGGCGAATCGCTTGCCGACTACACCATTTGGAAAGAAGGTGCCGACCAATATTGGTTGGAGAACATTTGAACAATGCACAATACATAATGCACAATGCACAATCTTTCACCTATAACCTTTCACCTATAACCTATAACCTCTAACCTCTAAATTTATGGCACGAGAAATTGACAAAATTGAATCGAAGTTGCGTCGTACGTTTCATGCGATATGTGCGCAATTGGGCATGTCGGAGGATGAGCGCCGACAGATGCTTATGGCGAACTATGGAGTAGATACATCGACCGCCCTTGATGCTCATCAGCTCACCGACTTGGTGCACTCGCTTGAGGTGCATGTAGATTCGTCGCTCGACACATGGCGCAAACGCTTAATAGCCGTGATAGGCAAGGTGCTGAAGGCGCAAAGCAAAGAGGCAAACATAGCCTACATCAAAGCCGTAGCCGTGCGAGCATCGGGAGCCAAGGCGTTTAACCGCATACCACTGGACCGCCTGCGCTCGCTCTACAACTCGTTTCGCCACCAGTTGCACGACCTTGAGCATGCACCACGAGTGACGACCTACGAATTTCAGTACAGACCGAGTGGCAATGAGTTGCCGAATTGAGAATTGAGAATTGAGAATTAACTTTAACCTATAACCTCTAACCTTTAACCTATAACCTATAAGCACTAATCTTTAATTACTAACCCCAACGACTGCGAGTCTCGCTACTCGTTACTAAAAATCTAAAAAAAACAATGAGAAAGAAAATTCAAAAAATGGACCGCATCAGCGATGCAGAAATGTATGTAGCGATGCAACAGTATGCTGAAATTGACACACAGCTTGAGAAAGTAAATGCCCGTATTGATGCCGAAGTGGCGAAGGTTCGCGCGAAGTATGCCAACGAGATTGAAACCCTTGAGGCGAAACGTCAACACGAATTTGAAGTAGTAGAACGCTATGCAGAACAACATCGCGATACGCTCTTCCAACTCAAACGTTCGCACGTGACCGTGCATGGCACATTTGGTTACCGCTTGGGTCGTCCGAGCTTAGTGCTCACTAATCCGATGGTGAAATGGGACAAAGGCGTGCTCGAGCACATGCGCAACTTTGCGCCACAATACATCCGCACCGTGGAAGAGGTGGATAAAACTCGCCTCATAGCCGACCGCGAGAAACCCGAAGTGCAAGCATTGATGCAAGCGGCACACATCAAGGTGGAACAATCGGAGACATTCTACATTAAAAAGATTTAGATTACAGATGAAAAAGAAGTTGCCATATCATGTATCGATACGCGGTTACTCATGGTGCGTTTATCGCTATAGAGATGAAGACCTTCGACGTGATGGAGGTATTTCGAGCAAAATATCGAGTCATGCCACCTATCTCGATGCTCGCAACGAAGCCTATCGCCTTAATGGCGAATGGCTCGCCGAGCAACGAGAGAAGAAAACACCACCGAAAAAGTTTTGAACAATGCACAATTCATAATGCACAATGCACAATTGAGAACCTAAGGTCTTTGAGCCTTTGGAGATAAAATTAAGAATTAACTCTTAACTCTAACCTCTAACCATTAACCTCTAATCTCTAACTTCTCAACTTTCAATTTATGAAACGACATAAGAACATATTATTACGCATACAGCACGTGCAAGAACTTGCATCGCAACACTACGAACCCGGCAACCAGTCAAAGTGTTATAAGCAAGTGTGGCGACATCATGTCTATCCAGTTTATCCTATGTCGTACCGCACATTTCTCAACTACATCAATGAGCAGATAGAACCAGAGCGACCAACTGAAGACCCACGTCAGCTGAAGCTGTTTTAATTAAGGAGCAAGGAATAAGGAGTAAGGAGTAAGGAGTAAGGAGTAAGGATTCTCAACTCTAACCATTAACCTCTAACCATTAACCTAAAAATGCGAAAAGAGATTTATGAAACAATAAAGAGTCGATTGGCGGAGCTCACTGCCGACGACATATCGGTTCAGCTGCATGTTGGACTATGGAACGAGCAATTGACCAACATAGAAGAAGAAATGGCGATGGCATTGCCAGCGGTGTTGGTGGAATTTGAGCCAGTGCAATGGGCACAACGAGCTTCATCGCAGAGCCAGACAGGGCGTCAGCGCATCACACTGCACATATTGATAGACACGATGCACGAAGATGTGGTAGAATTTCTTTGGGGCGACAGTGTGCCCGACATATTCGAGATAGCCGACCTTGTGGTGGATAGGCTTGTGGGTGTGGGAGGCACGCGATTCAACCGATTGATGTCAGTGGCCTCGGAACTCGACCACGACTTCGACCAAATCATTCATCTACGCGAAGCATTTGAGTGTGAAGTGGTGCGCAGAAAAAACAACGCACAAAGTACAATAGAAAATGTGCAACTTCAACAGAAACGACAATAAAATTGACAAAAAAGTTCTTTGAATATTTGAAATTACTGGAAAATAGGGTAAAAAAAGGTTTATTAAACTCATAAAATTATCCGATAAACACTGATAATTGGCATTGTTTTTGCGAAAATACATACAACCTATTGATTTTTTTTGTAACTTTGTAGGTGAAAAACAAATAAAATTATGACAGAAGCAATAGTTAGTAAATTGATAGATATTTCACCTACTATATTTACAATTATAGTGGTGGTAGTCGTTGTTTGGAAAATTGCCAACTTTTATTTTACACGATTCAACAGTACAGAATACAAGGTCGACAATTTGCCATGCAAAGAACGTCATGATTATATGAGTGATATGAAAATAGATATTTCGTCGTTGCGTGCATCATTCGAAGAGCTAAAGACAATTATCCTTGCTACGAATGATAAGGTCAGAAACGTTTATTCAGTCAAACAAAGTCCTCGACAACTCAATGAAATGGGCAATAGATTGTATGGCGAATTTAAAGGGGAAGAGTTTTTGATGAAAAACAAAGAGCGATTGTTTAAAGCAATAGACGCAAAGAAACCAAAAACAGCATTAGATGTAGAGATAGTAGCAAATGAAGTGTTGATATGCCTTCTTAACGATGAAATGTTTAATCCTCTCAAGGATTGGGTGTATAATAGTCCGTCGCAAATGATGGTTATAGATGGTAGAGAGGTTGCACACTCTATATCAATGCAAGAAGTTTGTTTTATCTTGAGTCTTCCTTTAAGAGATTTATATTTACAAGAAAATCCTATTAGTGCAATTTAGAATCTAAGTCATTCTATTGGGCACTTTAAAAGTAATAAGTCGTTCTCTGTTTGTAGCAACGGAGAACGCTTTTTTTATATACATAAATTAAATAATAGGCAAAATGAAAAGAGTGATTGAAACGATATGTCGCGACTTGGAGGTTGAGTTGCGAGAGTTGTTTGACCAGAACTTCAGCGATGGGTCGTGGTTTGGGCGCAAATGGCAGCGCAAGCGCGACGGAACGGCATCGCACTTGCAACGCACATCGCAGTTGCGCAAGTCGCTACGCTACAGGCGTACGGGGTCGGGCGTGCAGGTGACATCGTCGCAACCCTACGCCTCGATACACAACGAAGGTGGAGAGATAGAGGTAACACGGCGGATGCAACGCTTCTTTTGGGCGCAATACTACAAGTCAGGCAAGCGAGGGAAAGAGGCAGATGAGTGGAAAGCATTGGCACTGAAACCCGTTGGCAGTAAGATACGGATACCCGAGCGACGCTTCGTAGGCGACCATCCACGAGTGCACCAAGCGGTGAAGGAGGTGGTAGATGCAGCAGTGGAAGAGATAGCAAAAAAAATAGGTTCACGATAATCCGTGAACCTATTTTTTTAGGAGTGAGGAATATGGAATGTGGAATTTTTGCGATAAGCGAAGGCAGAATCAAGCTCTGCTTGAGTTATGCTGAGCGAAGCAAAAATCACGACCATAGGGAGGAATGAGGAATTAGGAATGAGAAATTAGGAGTGAGGAATTAGGAATTGTGCATTATGCATTGTGCATTGATTAAATTTCTATGCAAAACGCATGACACACATACATCACACCTGCCGGATTGAGCAATTTGGCTCGAGGAGCATTGCCCAGCATCTCAAGTTGCGATTGATGAGGCTTCAGCCAACGAGCAAATGTAGTGGTCGATACACCAGCCGCACGTGCAAGTTCCGATTTCAACATAGCTTTCATTCGATTTGTATCAGGATTGTAGTCAGGTATTAAACGATTTTTAAATACTATTTTCATACCATTTAAACTCTTTTAATACTTGCCACTTCGGGCGTAGCGTATCAGTACATCGGCAATGTGGCGAGCCACGTCGTGTTTGGTACGCTCGTAGGCTTCGGCATCGCGCTGGTTGGTGCAGAAGCATACTTCGACAATCATAGTGCGACAAGGGAGAGTGAGCATGCGCAGACCCTCACGGCCAGCGATGATTTCGCGTTTGACACCACGATTCTTGGTGCCCATGATGGAGCAGAGACCCACGAGCAGTTTTTCGCCCACTTGCCATTCGTCGGCGCTGTAGTCGTTAGACACGATGACCTCAGTGCCACACGCCTGCGGATTGCTGACGGCGTTGAAGTGGAGGTCAACGCAGATGTCGTATTCCGTCATCACGCCACGCAGAGCACTGACAACGGCGGTGAGCGTGTCGCAGTCGGAGTTCTCCTCGATAGGCACTACGCCACGGAGGCGCAATTCGGTAGCGACCATATTGCGCAGTTCGATGTTGGCACGTCCCTCGTCGAAGTAGCCACGGGCACCAGTGAGTGCGCCATGGTGGCCAGCGATAACAGCAATTTTATACATTGCGAGCCTCCTTTGTTTTGGTTAGTTTCGCTTCGGGTATCACCATTTCGGTGGCGCAGATGCCGCAACCATAGGCTTCAGCCTCCTCGATGGAAGCAAACTGTTGGCGGTCGATCTCCTTGCCATGGTGTTTGTAGATGTAAGTTCTCATTTCGCCCATAAGATTTTAAATTTTTTTCGTTAAGGGTATTGACATTTGATTGAAAATGTTGTATCTTTGCGGTGCGAGTCAAACTGTAGGTTTTCTTTAGAGGGTTTTCTCTCTAGGAATTCCATCGATGGACCTTGGTATTGCTTAGCGTAGATCAAATTTGTTCTACGCTTTTTTTGTTGCCCTGTCTAGTTCTGCCATTGCTAGTAGAAACTCTTCTTCGGTATGTGCATGATATACACGTAATTCCCTATTTAGCTTTTTCATCTCTTCAGAAGCATTTTTGTATTTATAGGCATGCAATAGCCTTGAAACTTCCAAATGATGTGCTTTATAATGTTCTACTTCTGAATATTCTTCATTCATTTGATGCCAAATCCAGAAGTCGCCTAAATAAAAGTCAAATTCTGCACGCACATGCCATATACGACAACAACCATTTAGTTCTATAATTGCCCAATCACGGTAAGTTTTATGTTCTGCTACTATTTTAGCCCAAACAAAGTAGCTTTTTCCGCAGGCAAAACTATCGCTTTGATCTTCGTTAGCGATTACTTGTCGGCTAATGATAGTTTCAAGGCCTCTTACTTTTTTAGTTATAAATTTAGGCGTAATATATTTCACTTGTTCTACCCACATCTTTTTTATTTCAGAGCCTTGAGATTCGTAACGCAGGCGCAATTTACGGCCTCTTGCTACAGAACGACCTTGTTTGCCTGGATACGGAGCTCCAAATACCGAAGTCAGTAGCGCACGTTCTTGATCGGTTTCGGCTTCGATTTGCATCTGTGTAGTGCCTTTGTAGGGTTTAAATGTTGTTTTCATATTCTTTAAATTTTTAGTAGCGAGCTTTTTTTTAATGCACAATGCACAATTTTTAATGCACAATACACAATTGTTTAGGTTCGCCAGGGGTGAATAAAAAAAATTGTTAGTTATAGTTGGTAATTAGGAAAAATGTTGTAAATTTGCAGTCAGAAGAGTAAATGACTAACTTGACACGGGTGCTTGAGCCCCGCGGTTAGTCGTTTACTCTTCTTCTTTTTTATTCCTTTGGTAAATATTAATGTTTTTAGCCATATCCTTTGGTAATTTCAAAAAAAGTTGTAACTTTGCAGTGTCTTGACGGGTTCTTGCAATACAGAACAATCGGCGTGGGGCTTTGTGTCGCCACGCTTGTAAGTAAGATAACCACCCTTCGGGGTGGCTTTTTTTTATTCCCTTGGTAAATATTAATGTTTTTAGCCATATCCTTTGGTAATTTTAAAAAAAAGTTGTAACTTTGCAGTCAGAAGAGTAAATGACTAACTTGATTCGGGTGCTTGAGCCCCGCGGTTAGTCGTTTACTCTTCTTCTTTTTTTGCCATCAAGAAATATGGGTGCTCTTGCATTTTATCGTTATACTCTTTAGCATAGCATTTAACAACGAGAGTAATGCCATCGAACGGAACTTCGTATTTCACGAAATATTTCATACCTACATTTACCTTGTCTTGGTAGTTAGGACGTTTTTCGTTCAGTTCTTCATATTTACCATTTTTCAATAATGGTAATATTTCGTTCATCCTCTTTACACATTCCACCTCTAACATTGAAATGCAGTGTGATATAATAGCACCAACATCATCCGATCCATAATATATATTGCCAGAATATATTTTGTCAGAGGTAAAAGTGATAGGAGGATTTTTCTTTAGTTGCTTTTTAACAACATCTCTATAGCGATAGAAACAAGGCACATTCTTATATGTCAGATTTCTCATTGTTTCTATATTTTCCCTTTTTCGTAATACATTAAGCATCGCGCACGCTTGGCAGTTGGCGTTGCGAGGGTTGTATTTGAGGTTGAGGTTTGAGTCGCAGCCTTGGCACTGACCTTTGGGTGGGTAGTTGGTAGAGCGTTCGAATGCCTTGCGAGAGCGCCCCACATTGGTGCGGAAGATTTGGTTGCCTTTCTTCTCGGTGTAGTGGTTGCCGATGGCAATGGCTTCGTCGCTCGATAGTGTTGATTGGTACTTGCCACGGCGCACTTGCACAGCCGAGCAACGGCATCCCCAACCATTGGGTGGGTAGTACGATTGCCAAAATGGGTCGGAAGGAGGGAGTGTGACGCCGTCGAGGTCGCGGTGTTCGGGGCGGACACGGTTGTCGCCCACGGTGCGATATTGGAGGTCGTAGTGGTCGCCATCGCGCTCGATGTCGGCCCAATGCGCTGCCATTTGAGCCACTTGAGAGGCGTGTTGATATTCGGCACGGAGGTTCAACCCCTGTTTGCGGAACACATCGCCTGCCGCACGTTCGAACTCCTCATAGGGCAATATGCCACCATCACGATCGACTATCATCAGGCCAGCCTCCTCCATGGTGCGCACCGCTTTCCAACCAGAGAAGATAAAAGCATTGTCGCGCAGCGCAGCTGTCAGTTCGGGCGACACCTCACGCTCTATTGCTCCAGTGCGCTCGCTACCTTGGTCGGCAGAGCCAGCCATATAGTCTGCCATACCCCTATCGATAGCATCGCAGATGATGCGATAGTTCTCCATGACGACAGCTTCGCCCTCGGAGGTGGTGAGCAGTTTGGGGCTGTAGCCTTTCTCCTTCCAGATACGGCGAATAGCATCGGCAATCACTTGAGAGTTGATTTCAAAGAGCTTCTCCTCGTTGGCGAGGGTTTCGAGCGTACCCCAAAGTAGAGCATTGGCTTCATCGTAGGCTTGGTAGTATTGTAGGGCTAACTCTCTCGAGCGGTGAGGGTCGTTAGCCCCTACACGAAAAAATCGTCGGCACGGATTAAATCAGCGGGCAAAGATGCGCCACCACGTTTGCCGATGATAGGCACTTTGTATTTGTCGATGAAATACTGTGGGTCGATTTCGTACTCTTGAAGCAAGAGGCGTTCGAGTTCGCGTTGTTCGCTGGCAGAGAACTGGAGTGTGTCGTCCCACTCGAAACGGCAACCCTCGAGCGGGAAACCGTGGCGCACCATCATAGGCAACAGTCGGTCGTTGATGATGTAGCCCATAGCACGGGCATCGCTTGCGCATAGGTTGTTGAACACCTCGAGGTGGGTTTCGGACTGCGAGTGAGAAGAACCATTGTCGATGGTCATCGTTTGACCGAGGATGGCTTTCGACATTTCGGAGTTGCAACGGTCGACACGTCGGTCGTAGACATTGTAGGCATCGCCACGCGAGGTTTCCTTGATATCGATAGATGTGCCTTCGGGGAAAATGCCCCACCCAGCAGCACCCATGTCGCGAAGCACGCCAGCGATGACGTTCCAATCCTGCTGATTTTGCGATGGCGAAGTAGCCACACGCATAGGCATGCCGAATATTTCGCCAAAGACATCCCAGTATGCCAACATATTCTTCTTAGCCAAGCATTGAGGTGCCACCTTGAGTAGCAGACCGAGGTCGTGAGCCTCGCCCACTTCGATGCACCAAAGCGAGAGGTCGCCTGTGCGGTAGGAAACACCAGAGTCGAGCGAGTCGTAGGTGTGGCGGAGTATCACGCCACGTTCGGGGTAGACGTGTTTACGAGGCACTAAGCGACAATAGGAGTAGCGTTTGCCCTGGGGCGATTCGACTACATTGCCAAACTCGATGAGTGAGTGGCCCCAATAGCGAGCATCGAGAGCAAGGTCGAGGAAGTGGGTGAACCATTCGCTCTCGAAGAGTTCACGAAGCTCATCGTTGCGCTTGCCCTCGCGGTCGATGATGACGAAAGGCTTTTGTAGAGTGCGCCCCTTGCGCTGAGAGATGCAACCAGTGAGGTGGTCGTCGATGAGGGCGTTGGTATATACATCGTAGAGTGGACCACGGCGAGGATTTTCGACATCGATAGCCGCTTGCCAAGCACGATGCCAGTCGCCAATATCTTTTTTGGTGAGCGCATCGGTGCGTTGCTCAATGTTGAGCATGCGCTGACGGCGTTCGGCAGTGAGTTGTCCTGCCAAAGCAAGCATGTTGCGATCGTGCTTGCTGAGAAGTATGCGTTGTAGGAAATTCATAAGAGTGAGGAGTTAGGAGTTAGGAGTTAGGAGTGATGAGTGATTTAATTGTGCATTGTTATCACCAATCGTATGTTTGTTTTTTCATTCCGCCAGCCATGCAAGGGAATGAGTTTTGGTTAGGACTCTCGCCAGCGAGAGGGAGCGAGGCGGTGACTTTGCCAGCTTGAGCGAGGCGTAGCCATTCGATGGTGCGTTCGTACTGTTCGGCACGATGGGCAGATGCCATTTTCTGAGGCAAACACTGCACGAGGTAGTGGAGTGTTACGTTCACGCAGATTTGCACCAGGTGAGCATTGCGCTCGTTGCCAATAGCGGCATAGGCGCGGTCGATGTCGTAACGAGTGCGGAGGTAGCTGGCAACCTCCTCCATAGCGACACGTTCGGTACGGAGGCGTGTGGGAGTGTCGGCTTGTTGCAAAACCTCAAGTTCGCGAGGCGAGCAAACGGTGCGGTAGTCTTCTTCTTCGATGAACATAAGAGTGAGGAGTTAGGAGTTAGGAGTTAGGAGTGATTTAATTGTGCATTGTGCATTGTCAATAAAGGTTTTTTGGAGATGGGCGGCGACCGATGCGAGGGGTGAAGGTTTCGTGGCGTGTGCGTTGTTGCAGGATGTAGATTGCGCCCTCGTCGGCATCGGGAGCATCGTCGTGTCCGCTCATGCCTTTTTCGAAAGCGAGTGTTTGGTCGAGACCAGCCAGCATATCAGGGTCTTTCTTCTTCTGTTCGTTGTAGAAGACCACGCCACGCTCCCAGAGAGGGCTGATGCTTTCGATGCGCTGAAACTTGTCGGGCTTTTTGCGGCGGTCGGCACGGATGGGGAGTTGGTAGCCACGACACTCGCCCTCACGGCGGAACTCGTCGAGGATGATATCCTGAAGGAAATTGGCTTCGATGTAGTAGCTTGCGACGGCATGAGCAGCTTGCACACGCTCGTGTAGGTCGTAGAACCAACGCACCATTTCGGTGACGGTGGTTTGTCGCACAAAGGCGTCGATGTGGTGTAGTTCGCCCGACTTGGTTTTGCCCCAGAGCTTGATAGCCTTGTAGTCGTTTTTGGTCGAAGCCTTGAACGAGGGGTCGCAGTAAGCCACAAGTTCGTGGTAGTCGCGCAGAGGCAACATGCGTCGCCAGCGCACCCAGTCGGCACGGAAGACTGCACCCTCGGTGATAGGATTGTTCATCATCTCCTTTTGGAAGGAGCGGTAGCCCATGAATCGGGCTTGAGCTTCGACCTCTTCGCGACTCCATTTGGTAGCCCACGACGGATTGCCTTGAGCATCGAGGGCATTGACACGAGTGACGTGGACGCCATCGGTTTGAGCAATGCGAGCGAGCACACTATTTTTGCCAATGAGGTTGCCAACCATGATGAAACGCCCACGGCCACCGTCGAGCGCACCAAACAGCGCCTCCTTAACCCAGTCGGTGAGACGAGAGACACGTTGAGGATTTTCGACAAGTTCGTCGTCGTCGAGGTCGTCGATGACGATATAGTCGGGACGATGAGAGCGGTAGCGCAACCCACGAGGCGACTGACCACGACCACGAGCAAAGAAAGCCACATCGTCTTGAGTGACGAATTCGCCATCGGTCCATTCGCCCTCCTTCTTCTGCACGCCAAAGTCTGCAATGTAGCGTTGGTTGAACTCAAGTTCCGCCTGAATGTCGGAGAGCAGAGTGTTGGCATTGTCTTGCGACTTGCCCACGAGCACCATCACATTGAGCTGGCGTTGGCGTTGACACTTGAGCCATAGCGGAATCATCACATCGCAATGGGTAGATTTGGCATGGCCACGCGCCCACATAAACACAGCTTTGAGGTTAGGGTTTTTCTTCACCTTGTTGGCCGCTTCGATGTGGAAGGGAGCCGATGCTGTGATAGCACCAGTTTGGGGATTGGTGCAGTAGTGAGGGAAATAGTATTCCACAAAATAGGCATAATCCTTGCGAGCGCGCTCGATACGGCGGTCGCGGTCGGCAGGAGTCTCCTGTCGGTTGACAATGGTCATGCTCTGAATGGTCTTGCACAGTTCGCGCCAATCGGCGAGGGCTTTTTTCTTATTAGATAGATTCATAGGTTAGTGAGGAGTGAGGAATTAGGAATGAGGAATTAAAAATTCTCAATTCTCAACTCTCAACTCTCAATTTTCTTCGGTGAGGGTAAGGTTGTTGAGTTTTTCGGAGATGAAAAGGTCTTGGTAGCGATTCATCACCTTGACGAGTTCGGGGGTGAGTTCGGGGTCGAGGTTCATGCGATTGACGAGCCATTGGTTATAGACCGAGAAGACCTCGATGACGGTAACGATGTTGGTTTGGCGGTCGATTTTTTCGATAGCAGTAGCCGCTTTGCAGACCTCGTCGGCAGTCCAGTCGCCCGATTCGATTTTGTCGTCCAACTGTTGGAGCATTTTTTTGACGATTTCGCCACGGCTGACGGTTTTAGCAGCACGGCGTTCGCTCCAGCCGTTGTCGTTGATCCATTTGTTGATGGTTTGGCGAGTGACGCCCACTTTTTCGGCAATCTCTTGTTGCCCCATGCCTTGCATGTAGAGCGCAAAAGCAAATTCGCGTTGCGCCTCTTTTGTCATTTTTGTCATTCAATATTATTATAGGTTAGAGATTAGAGGTTAGTTAGAAATGAGGAATGAGGAATGAGGAATTGCTGAGCGAAGCAAAAATCACGACCGAAGGGAGTAATTCTCAATTCTCAACTCTCAATTCTCAATTCTGCATTGTTTTTACGGTGCAAATTTCGCCATATATTTACATATATAAAAAAAGTATGTAAGTTATTGACACTCTATTTTTTGCAATGACAAAAAATAGTGAAATTTGCACCAGCAAAAGCGGGTTGGAGCAGAGGTCAGCTCGCGGGGTTCATTCCCCCGAGGTCGGTGGTTCGAATCCACCACCCGCTACAATTTTTACAATGCACAATTAACTCTAAACTCTCAACACTCAACTCTAAACTAAAATGGTTGTAATATCAACAGAAAGAATCAACTGCTATGGCTCGCGTATTATCACGGCGGGCATCGACATTGAGCAATACAAACGCAATCCAGTGTTGCTCTACATGCATCATCGTTCGAGCGACACAATGCCAATCGGACGCATGGACGATGTGCACATCGACGGCGACCGCCTTGTAGGCACGCCAGTGTTCGACATGGACGACCCACGAGCAGCAGCTATTGCCGAAAAGTGGGAAAACGGTTTCCTACGCATGGTGTCGCCAGGACTTGAAATCATAGAGACATCGGATGCACCCGAAATGCTCATGCCAGGGCAACGCTATCCAACCATCACACGCTCGAAGCTCATCGAGGTGTCGATAGTAGACATCGGAGCCAACGACGATGCATTGCGACTCTCGCGCGACTGTCATCTCATCAACGATGTAGAACTCATGCCACTAATCAACCTAAATAATAACCCTAAAAAAACTGAAAACATGAAAGAAATCCTTTTGGAACTTGGTTTGCCAGAATCGACAACCGCCGACGAGGCTCGTGCAGCCATCGTCAACCTCAAGCGTGAAGCAGAAGAATCACGCAATGCTACTATCGATAGCGAAGTGAATCGTGCTATTGCTGAGAATCGCATCACGGCTGACACACGCGAGAAATTCGTTGACCTCGGTCGTGAAATCGGTGTGGAACGCCTCAAAGAGACTCTCTCGCTCTTGAAACCAGCGCAAGTGGCCGGCACACGTCCGTCGGACATCATCGGTCGTGAAAACGAGAATAAGCAACTCAAGTGGGCTGACCTCACTCCAGAAATTGCCGAACGTCTCAAACGCGAGAACTACGACGAATACCAACGATTGTATATCGAAGAATTCGGAATCAGATTTTAGATTACAGAGTACAGATTACAGAGTACAGATTACAGGTAATTCCTAACTCCTAATTTCTAACTAACCTTTAAACATTATTTAAACCTCAATTAAACAATTATGAAACACATTTTTTCTATTCTATTTCTCATGGCTTGCGTAGCTGTGAACTCGCTCTTCGGAGCAACTGTGGCTTCGGCCGTTGGTTTTACACCTGAAATGGGTGCAATCGCACTCAATGTTGTCTCTATCGTATCGGGCGCATGTGGTGGCGTGATGCCTGCAGGCGTGCTCGGTGCTGGTGTGTTCACCGAAGTGTGGACTGGCTACCTTAATAAAGCATTCCGTCTTGGCGAAGAGGCAATCGGTTGGTATCGTCGTATTCGTTCGTTCGACCAACATGTGCAAAACGATGTCATCCACCTCACCAATGTAGGCGTTAAACCTGAAGTACTGATAAATAACACTACATACCCAATCGGAGTTAGCGACAACGAAGATGCCGACCGCCCTATTCAGCTTGATAAATACCAAACAAAACGTACAGTGGTGAGCGACGACACACTCCATGCCATATCATACGACAAAATGGCGCTTGACATTGAGCAACACAAAGAGGCAATCGAGGAGAAAAAATTTGCTAAAGCAATCCATGCCCTTGCTCCTGATGCTAATGCTAAGCTCACTCCAGTGGTTACCACATCGGGCGAAACATACGAAGGACGTAAACGCTTGACCGAAGCCGACCTCTTGAAACTCAAAAAAGCATTTGACGAACAACGAGTGCCAATGGCCGATCGTGTGCTCGTGCTCTGCCCTGACCACGCTAACGACCTTCTTGCCCTCGACCAAAAATTTGCTCAACAATATGCCGACCACGAAACAGGTCGCATTGGTCGAAAATTCGGTTTCGAAGTGTATGAGTTTGTGGATTGTCCGCTATTCGACACAGCGAACGGCAAAAAAGTGCCATTTGGTGGTAGCAACGAATCGGCAACTATGGCATCGGTGGCATTCGCCGCGTCGAAAGCCATGCGTGCTGATGGTTCGCTCACGATGTACCACAAAGAGGCAGCATCGAACCCTGAAACACAACAAAACGAGATTAACTTCCGCAAATACTCAATCTGTTTGCCAATGGCAGAAGAGTGTATCGGAGCAATCTACTCGGCGAAAGCCTAACAATGCTGAATGAATCAAGAATTGATATTCCGATATTTGCAGACCTTCCTACTACCCGTGCTCACGGGAGTAGTAGGGTGGGCAATTAGCAAGTGGAAAACCTCACGAGAAAAGCGAGCCGATGACGTGCGATTGGTGAACGAGTCGATATCGCCACTGCTGGCATCGATTACCGAACTGACCGACACCGTGCGCACCATGACCGAACGACTGATGGACGAGCAACGCAAGAACCTGGCACTACTGCAAGAGAAAGCCGATTGGCTTGCCGAACGCTCAGACCTGATGGCAAAAATCGAAGAACTCGAAAAGAAGGTGCAGAAGCTGACCACCCTCGTGCAAAAACTCAACAAAAATGCAAAGATGCAAGACGATACTACTATTGCTACTACTTAGCACATTGCTTGGATGCCGAACTCAACGTTCGGCACAGGAGGCACAAACCGAAATGCGACAAACTGCGACGGCGAGATGCGATTCGACCCAATGGACAACAACAACCCAGAGCGAAGAACAGAGCGAAGAGGTGGTAACAGTGCAAATCAGCACCGAAGAGTTTGACCTTACGCCCGATGGTACACCCTACCTCAAGCGGCGCACAACCACCACCACCGAGAGAGGCATAACACATCAGTCGACAGCAGCGAGCGAAAGCTCGATAGCACAAACGAGCCACACAAAGGCAGACACCACAACCGTCAGTCAACAGGCAAGTGAGAGCAAATTCGCACAAAAGCCCGATGGAGGCATAGCCTTTAATTTCGGTTTTGCACTGGCAATGATTATCGTCGTTGCACTGCTAATAGTAATCACCCAACAATAAACTATACCTAAAATGGCAACAAAAAAAACAACCCAAACCGAAGAACCTGTTGAACAAACAACAGAACAAACAGCTGAAGCTACTGCCGAAACTACAACCGAAGCACCTGCAGAACAAAAGGTAGAACAACCTGCTGAAGCTACTGCTGAAGGCGAAGTTGTGAAGTCGTGCAACATCGCAGTGTATAACGAAGTAGGACAACGATTGCTTGCGCTACATCCAACGGTGAACGAAGTGTATGTGACCAGCGATGGCTATGCGTTCCTCTCGCTCAACGCAGCGCAAAACAACGCTCGCAACCTACGCGGCCATAAAGTATTTGTCGTGAAACGAAGCGAAAATCAGTAATCAAACCAAACGAGCAAAGCGAGTATGTCTTGCTACTCGCTACTCGTTACTAAAAATCTAAAAAAAAATGAATTCAATAGAAATAACCCGTACGAACGGAAACATACCAAAAGCATTGCCAAACAACGATCACATCTCAGCATTTGCGTTTGTGGATGAAAATGCTATGGATGACGTTGTTCTTCTCTCGTCTGTCGAAGATTGGACTGTGGAAAATGCAAAAAAACTCTTTGGTGACGATACAATAGAAGAGAATATGTATTACGTGATGTCAACCCTTTTTATTAAACAATTCTATGCAATGGCACCAGGGGCATCGCTATGGGTAGGTGCATACACAACCGACGATGCAGTTGTAAAAATGCAACGCAAAGCAGGTGGTGAAATTCGCCAGATGGCTATGTATGGAAGTCTATCGGTAGAGGATATTATAGCTAAGGTTGAACAACTCGAACAGGAAAGTATGCCATTGTTGGTCATGATTGCTTCAAATGGGCTTGAGATTGATAATTATTTGAATGAAGAGATGCTACTTAATGAACGTATATCAGTGGTAATTGGAGAAGAAGGGGAGACTTATGTGCCTGCTGCAGGCTACGCTCTCGGTGCAGTGGCAGCTGCAGCGGTCAATGAGTCGATATCGTGGGTGAGAAAATTCCCTGTGCCTGTGTCAAGTGCAAGCATTAGCACTACTAATGTCAATAGCATCAACCAAGCGGTGCTTAATATGCTCGACCAAAAGGGCTACATCTTCCTCCGTACTTATACAGGTCTCAATGGCTACTATTTCAACGACAGCCGCACCATGTCGGATCCTACATCGGACTACAACACCATCGAGGCAGTGCGCACAATGGACAAAGCCGTGCGTGGCATACGCACCTACCTCTTGCCAGAACTCGGCGCTCCGCTCAAGCTCGATGCCGAAACTGGCTGTCTCGCTCCCGAAACAGTGAAACATCTCGAAACTGTGGCAGCGCAACAACTCACAGCAATGGAAAAAGCTGGCGAATTGTCGGGCTGGTCGGTAGAAATCGACCCAGAGCAAAACGTACTCGCCACATCGACCGTAGAATTCGTTGTGAAAAACGTGCCTATCGGCGTGATGAGAAAAGCATCTGTGAAAATCGGCTATGCACAATCGGTGTAAATTAAGGAATAAGGAACAGGGAGCAGAGAGCAGAGAGCAATGCACAATGCATAATTAAGAACCGAAGGTCTTTGAGCCTTTGGCGATAAAATTGAGAATTCTCACTCCTCATTCCTCATTCCTAATTCCTAACTAACTTCTAACCTTTCAACTTTCAACTATTATGGCAATAACAAACGGTATTCCACTAATCAATGGCGTGTCATACGCCTGGGCCGACATTGTATGTCTTGTAGCAGGCACACCTGTTACAGGCATCTCGGCAATCGAATATAGCGACCAACAAGAGATGGTCAACAACTATGGAGCAGGTCGCTACCCTGTGTCGCGCGCCAAAGGTCGCATCACTTGCGAAGCGAAAATCACACTCGACATGGACGAAGTGATTGCAATTCAAAACCGATCGATCAATGGTCGATTGCAAGACTTGGCACCATTCCAAATTCAAGTGTCGTACATTCCCGATGGCGGTAAGATTGTGCACGATGTGATTCACAACTGCCAATTCAAGTCGAACGCCCGCACATGGAAAGAGGGCGACACTCGACAAGAGGTAGAACTCGAACTCATCGTCAGTCACATCGACTGGGGAAAATGATATTAAAGAACAAGGTGCAGGGAATAGGGAGCAGAGAGCAATGCACAATGCAGAATTAAGAACCGAAGGTCTTTGAGCCTTTGGCGATAAAATTAAGAATTCTCACTCCTCATTCCTCATTCCTAACTAACCCTAACCTCTCAATTATGAACATAATCAACGGAGGCGTTACAGAAGAACGCATTGCACAATGGAAAGTGCAACATCGTCGTGTGGCAGAAGTGTCGATAGAAGACGATGGAACAACGTATGTAGGCTATTTTCGTCGTCCAGATATGGAGACGATGGCAGCAGTGAGCAAACTATCGAAAACCGATGAGGTGAAAGCAGCTAATGCTTTGTTTGAAAACTGTTGGCTCGGAGGTGCTGACGAACTACGCCACGAGGCAGTGCTTCGCATGGCAGCAATCGGTCAGCTCAACCAATTGATGGAGGTGAAACGTGCCGAAATAAAAAACTTGTAGGGGCTTACTTGCTTGATGCTACGACTGACAATCCCAATCCTGCCGACGAACTCATGCAGGCAGAAGCCCTGATACGTGCTAACCTACATCTCGACACCGCATTGCTCAACTCAGACGAGTGGGCACGAGCATTCGCCGAAGCCCTTTGGCTCGAAAACTATCGATTGCAGAACACAGCCCGACTATTGGCTGCTATGTGGAACTCGGGAAAATAAAAAAACATCATTTTCCTGACGTCAGGAAAATGATGTTTTTTTATAGGATATCTTAATAAGATTATTTCATATAACGCATATTGCGTTTCCACTCTTTTTGTTGCTTTTCAAGCTGCTTTTGTTTTTTGTTTTTTGGTTGTGGATGATTGTCGTCTGTATTAAAACATGCAATAACAAATAAAACACAAATTATAAATCCTAAAATCATTGTCATAATAACCTCCTTTGCTTTCGACTACAAAGTTATAAAAAAAATATGAGCACACAAAATTTTAACTATATTTTTAACATAACGGACAATGCTTCATCTACATTGAATGACATCAACGCCCATTTGACACAAGTGAGTCAATCAGCATCAAATGCAGTGTCAAGTTTCAGTGGTTTTGAAAAAACAGTAATATTTGCTAAAAATTTTGCTAATGTAATTATGGGTGTTGCTAATGCTATAAGTTGCACTTTGGAGCCAGCTATAGCATTGGATTCATCGCTCAAAGACCTGTCGGCTATCACAGGCGAAACTGGTGAGGGGTTGAAGTTGATAGAGAAATATGCTCGTCAGTCGGCTCGCACGTTCGGTGGTTCTGCCGCACAGGCGGTGGAGTCGTACAAATTGGTGCTCTCGCAATTGTCGCCCGAAATAGCCAAATGTCCTGAAGCATTGCGCTCGATGGGCGACCATATAGCCACACTCAGCAAAACTATGGGCGGTGATGCTACAGCAGCGGCTGAGGTGCTCACCACGGCGATGAACCAATTTGGTGTTGACCTCTCTGACCCGATTCGTTCGGCTGAAGTGATGGCTGAGATGATGAACGTGATGGCAGCTGCTGGTCGTGAAGGCTCAGCCGAATTGCCTCAAATCAAACAGGCATTGGAGCAGTGCGGTATGGCTGCCAAAGGGGCGAATGTCTCATTCGAAGAAACGAATGCCGCAATCCAAGTGCTCGACAAAGCAGGCAAAAAAGGAGCTGAAGGTGGTGTCGCGCTTCGCAATGCGCTCACCATTCTCGGTCAAGGACGATTTATGCCGAAAGACGTTCGGGAAGAACTCGCAGCTGCTGGCGTTGATGTCAATGTGCTTGCCGATAGTTCGATTCGTCTCACTGACCGATTGCGCATGCTTGCACCTGTGATGAACGATGCTGCGTTGTTTGGCAAACTATTCGGACGTGAGAACGTTAATGCCGCTATGGCACTCGTGCAAGGCACTGCCGAAATCGACCGATTGACCGATGCTATCGGCGGAACAAATACAGCCTACGAACAAGCTGAAATCGTTATGGACTCAATGGCTGAGAAACAATCGAGATTGAAAGCTGCTTTTGATAATGCCTATATTGCTATATCGAAATTTACAGGTGGGGTTTTGATGCATATTCAAGCATGGGCTCCTGTGGCAACCGCATTAAGTGACCTTTATCCTATTGCAAATGGAGTATGGAACAGTTTCGTCAGACTCAAAACAGTCATGGCGACAGGTTGGCCAAAGGTAGTTGCCAACATTAAGGGTGCTGTCGTAGGAACTATAATGAACATACAACTGCTCAATGCTTCGGCTACAGCTTCGGGTGGTTGGCTCAAGATGATGGGGCAAATGGGTGTGTCGGCGTGTCGCTCGATAGGCATTGCTATCATGAACATCCCTATAGTGGGTTGGATTGCGGCTGCTGTGGCTGGGCTTGTAGCTCTATTCGCTACGTTGTGGGAGAAGTGCAAAGGATTCCGTGTGGCTGTATTCACCTTGTGGGAGGGAATCAAAGCTTTGTTCAGTGGTATTGGTGAATGGTTTGCCAATCTATGGCAATGGTTGTCTGGTGTGTTCGACCGCTTCATGGCGTTTGGCTCTAAAATCCTCGCTCCGTTTAGGTGGGCTTTCGGTCAGATAAAATCGCTATTCATACGTTTGTTCGACTGGATTACAGCCAAATTCGATTGGCTGGTGGACAAAATCAAACGAATAGTGCCTAAAGATTGGCTCGCTCGTGGTCGTGAAGCCGCCGACCGCTCGTGGGCAAAAGATCATCCTGATGCATCGCCAACCGAACAACCTCTCATGACAGACACTTCGGCTCTCGCTCCTATGCCAACGATGTCGCCTATAGGCATCGGTTCGGACATCAACTCAGTGGGGTCTGCTTCAGCCGAAAAACATGGTGGTTCGATAAAAAACATCAATGTCAATATCGAAAGCCTCGTCGAACAATTCAACGTAACGACCAACAATCTACAACAATCTTCATCACAAATAAAGGATATGGTGGCACGCGTGCTCATCGATGCCGTTAACGACTTAAACTATGCAATCTAAAAACTATCTGCTCACATCCATTCCGTTGCAGTTTATAGCATCCGCTGCACTCGTACAGGCGAAAAGTGCACTCTACAATATGTTGCCCGACGAGGCAATCAATCGACAGTTTCGCACTTCGCTCTCGCTCGGAACCAATGAGTCGGCATCCGACATCGTGATGGTCGATGCCGTGTGCTCGGTGTCGCTCGCTCGCAATATTGTGCGTACTTCGCTCGTAGGCATGAGTGGAACGATAAAGGAGTATGTGTCGGCAGGCGACTATGAGGTGAAAATCACCGTAGGGCTTGTTGCCGTCGATGCAATGGGCGAAGTGATTGACCAATATCCAGCCGATGGCGTGCGCGACCTGACGGCTCTGCTCAATCAGCCCAATGCGCTATATATCGATAGCGAGTTCCTACAACTATTCGACATCACTCGATTGGTGGTGGTCGATTTCCAAATACAACAAATGACCCATTCCAACATGCAAATAGTAACGATTTCGGCTATCTCCGACACCGACTATCAAATCAATTGCAACGACTATTAAACGCTATTTAAATCACGTTTAATCATGATATTCCTCCCCTGTCTTAGGGGAACCGACGCTCGAAGCAAGAGCAGAAGGCAAGCTCGCTTGCATTATGCCTTGCAAGGAGGAGGAAGACAAAGTCAAAGTACCCACAGGACGGAGGGGTTTTCAACTCTCAACTCTCAACTCTCAACTCTCAATATGCTTCAACTGACAGCTAACATAACCATACGTTCGGCGCAAACATGGCAATTTGACCGTGTGAGCGAAGTGGAAATCGTGCGCGATAGCGAAACATTGACCGACACCTGTCGCATAGTGTTGCCTCGCAAAGTGAAATGGAATGGGTCGGACGACATACCTCTGCGCCGTGGCGATACTATCACCATAGAACTTGGCTACAACGGCAATAACCAATTTGCCTTTGCTGGATATGTGACATCGATAGGGCTGAAATCGCCTATCGAAATACGATGCGAAGACGAGATGTGGCGCATGAAATCAATTGCTACCACAAAAAAAGCCTACAAAGCTGCCAATCTGAAAACCCTCATCAGCGACCAAAAGGTGGGAATACCCGTCAATGTGTTTGGCGAACAAAACATAGGCGACTATCGTGTAACTGCCGACACGGTGGCAGAACTGCTCAACGAACTACGCAAACAAGGCATCCGCTCGTTTATTCGCTACAACAACGGACAAGCCGAACTCTGCATCGGAGTGCTATTCGACCGACAAGGAGCGCACCGACAAGTGTTCGACAACCGACGCAACATCATCAGCGACTCGCTACAATGGCAGACTGCCGACGATGTGAAACTAAAGGTGAAAGCCGTGAACCTCGACAAGAACAATAAGCAAACCGTGGTGGAAGTGGGCGATGCCGATGGCGAAGTGCGCACACTATACGCCACAGGCAAGAGCGACAGCCAACTGCGCTCGTGGGCAGAACAAGAACTGAAACGATTGAAACGCGACGGATTGGTTGGCTCGTTCGACACCTTCGGTCATCTGCTCGTCGATAAACTCGACACCGTAGCAATCGTAATCGACTCGGTCCGCCGTGGCGAATATCAAGTGCAAAACAACACAATAAAATATGGCTCATCAGGATTCAGACAATCAATAACCATTGGAGATAGACTCGCATAACTATGGACATAAAAACTGCTATTCAAAATCTTGCAAAATCAAGCGACGAAATATATTGCAAAATATGCAAGATAGATGCTGTTGACGATTCGGCACGAACAATCGACTGCACGCCCATCGACGGCTCGGCACAAATACTCGGCGTAAACCTCCAAGCCAATCAAGATGCTACTACAGGTATCGTCTGTCTGCCGAAAAAAGATAGTTATGCCGTAGTGGCTTTCATCGATAAAGCTCACGCCGTGGCTCTGCTGTTCGATGAAATTGAATCTATTCACATCAATCTGGGCGACACATCGATAGAAATAGACAACGAGCAAAACATCACATTCAACGAAGGAACGCACACAGCCGTACGTGGCGACACATTGAAGCAAGAACTCGACAAAATGTCGGCTCGCATCGATGTGATAATAAATGCACTGAAAAATTCGCCAACCGCAGTGCAGGATGGTGGCGCAACGTATAAAGGAGCAATAGTTGCAACATTGTCGGCTATAGCTCAAAAAGAGAACTTCGGTCAAATCGAAAACGACAAAATAAAACACTAACTATGAACGGTATCACAACTCACAACAACAAACTACGCATCGAAAACGGACACCTCGTAATCGCCGATGCCGACCCACAAACAGCCGAGACCATTGTGCTTGCCAATCGTGGAGAATTGCGTGATGCGCCCCTCGTGGGTGGTGAACTCACCCGAATGCTCGGTGGCCCAATCACCTCGCTACAACTTACAAACCTCAAACAACAAATCAAATCGCAAGGTATCAACATTCGCTCAGTCGAATATGCCGACGGAAAACTAAATATACTTAAATAATCTCAATTTTTGCGATAAGCGAGAGCAATTGAGTTTACTCGAATTGCCTAGCAAAGCAAAAATCTTGAGCGCAGCGAAAAACTCTCAACTTTCAACTCTCAACTTTCAACTCTCAACTCTTATGACTGCAACCGTACATCCTCGCCAATGCGTGCTCGACGTAGCACTACAATACTTCGGTAGCATTGAAGCTGCCTACATCGTAGCCGAACGCCTCGACGCATCTATCGACCAAACGCTAACCGCTGGCGCAACATTCGAATACTCGCCCGACGAAATCATCGACCCCTCGGTCGTAAACTATTATAAAAACAACAACATAATACCAACAAACAATGGCACGGACTATTGACGAAATCAAACAAGAAATGGGCGATGCTTTCATTAGCAATGCCACTATCAAACAACTCTATGGCATAGAGTCGGGCAAATCGTTCAACCAACTATTTGCCGCAGCATCCATCGAAAACATTCTTTTTAATGCCCTCGCTACAGGCATTTGGGCATTGGAGAAGATATTCGACCGCCACACTGGCGAAGTCACCGAAACCATCAACCAACTCAAACCACACTCTTTGCGTTGGTATGTCAATATGGCAAAACAATATCAACACGGTCACTCGCTCGTGGATGGTGAGACGTATTACGATAATTCGGGTCTTACCGACGAAGAGATAGAAGAGGCTCGCGTGGTGAAATATGCCGTAGCAACCGAAATGTCGAACACCGTCATAATAAAAGTAGCCTCGCTCGACCCCAACACCAATCGACCAAAAGCCCTCGCCGATGAGGAAATGGCAGGTTTGCGACAATATATCTCCGAAATCAAAGATGCAGGCGTCTATTATCGTGCAGTCACTGGCTCAGGCGATGCGCTCGACATTGCAATGACTGTCTATTATGCTCCTGCTCAACTCTCGGTGGTAGATGACGACCTCTCTGATGGCGACAACGACACAATCATTCACTCTACTATCCAGCAATTGATTGCCGACCTGCCATTCAATGCCGAACTCGAAGTAGCTACTATTGCCGACGCTGTGCGTGCTCTGCCAGGGGTGAAAACCGCATCGGTCGATAGTATCAGTGATAAAGACAGTAGCATATCAGCCTATTGTACATCTGAATGTGGTTACTTTATTCTTAACTCTCTATCATTGACTCTAATCGCTTATAGCTATGAATAGAACAGAACATTTTACACCGTCTCAACTATTGCGGCAACTTATTCCGCATTCGTTGCGTCAAGCTCTGGAATCATTCATCAGTGCAATGGCTCAATGTCTATCCACTACGATGAACAATCAAAACAATTTGAGCTCTGATGTCGATTATAAACTCAAACACAATGGGCAAATCCGTCTGCTTCGCTCGCAACTCAACGAATATTTCAATGTCGATACCTTCAAAATCATCGATGGCGCAGAGGTAGGTGATTGGACATTTATCTACCCCGAAACTACTGGTGTTGCTCTCATGCTTACACCTTCATCGCCTATCATCCTCTCCGAAGCATACATGATAAAACAAAAAGACACATTCATCGTGAAAGTGCCTTCTGAAATATACAACGACCCAATGTCGCTCGAAAAAACAAAAGAAATTATCAATAACTATAAACTCGCGGGCAAAACCGCATTATACCAACCATTATGAACAAATTAAACATCACTGGGAATACATTCCCCCTCACAGTCGAAAACCTCGAACTCCTACAAAAACAAAACGAAGTCCTTTGCGATGTATTGTCTGCAATATTACCTGACTCAAAAAGCACTCCTGTTGGACTACGGGAACCAACAATGTTCATTAATAAAGTTTTTTTTTATAATGGAGAAATATATCCTATACAGAGAGGTGGATCATCATCATATGTCTTTCTTGTAGAAAAAAGAATAACTATAAATACCGATACGGCCACATATCCTGACGTCCGAATCCTTAGATATGCCGTGTCTGATAAAGTTAATAGCGACGAAGTGTTGATTCATAAGTTTTTATCTTGGAATGGATATAAAACTTTTTCTCTCGCTTCCGAATTAGATACAATTAATAACAACATAACTACAGCCCAACAAACTGCCGAAACTGCAGTAACCAAAGCTCAAACAGCCCAACAAACTGCCGACGAAGCTCAACTACATAAAACTTACCTCATCAAGGGGTACACAATTGAAGATGAAATTGTTTATGGCACTATGGTTGTAGATTATGGAATGGAAGAAATTTATTTAAATTTAAAATGTATTGCTAATCAAAAGTGTACAACAATCTTCTATGAAGAAAGTGATTTATATGGAAATGTCCGATTAATAAATTTACTTGATGAAAATGCAGGACTTCCTGATAATAATGGTACTTATGGCGATGATTTTTATTTTAATCAATACCTAATTCAGGGTGATTATAGTATCATTGATTTTCATCTATATGTAAACTCAAATTACGATGATTCCTCGTTATATAATACATTAATTAACATAGCAACAACAAAAAAAACAATCAAGTTATCATTTTGATTGATAATTCAAAAACAGGTTAAAATTAATTAAACATAATAACTGTTTTTTGTACATTTAGTTTTTTATAATTGTACATTTGGTTTTTTTGATTATATATTGAAGATTTAGAAGAACGTAATGTATACATTAATGAAAATTATGAATTATTTGAAGGAATTAGAATTTTTGATTCTTCCGAAGATTTATTTTATACATTATCCGAACTTGAAGCTATGAATTATACAAGTTTGAAAGCTTGGTGTGAAATTAATAGTTTTTATAGTCCAATACTTGAATCAAGAATAATTTACGATTCTGTTTTTTCCGATATTCTAGAAGAATTTGGATATAACTATGACGATTATGTAAATGATCAAAATTATATTATCGATAGTGAAGATGTTTTTGAAACTTTTAAAGAACATATGATCCGAGAACATTCTAATCATATCAATATTTTTGAAGAATATGATGAGGAATATGGTAATGAATATTACATTGAACCTTTCTCAACAGATGGTTTTGATGAATTAATTTTTATGAATAACAAAAACATTGTTATAATAGGGTTAAATGTATATAAACTTGTAGAAAACTTGTTATTGTCAACATCTGTATATAATTTTAATGCGGAATTTGCAAATTTAATGTCTCCAGAAGCAGTTTATCGGTATTTGTCATCAGAAAATACAACAGAGAATGTCTATTTATCGCATATAGGTTCAAATAGCAATACAGAAGATATTTTACCTATAAAAAGGGAAGAAAAGGGAAATAGGACTAAAATGAAAGTCAAACTTAAAGCTTTTGATAGCCCCAACTGGAAAGGAGTTATCATAAGACACGCTAGACTCATCGTAAACAACTACAAATATGGATGTTGGAAAAGAGTATATACCACAATTAATGTTTCGGCGTACATTAAAAATTGTGATAATTATAATAATGATGACAGCGTTAATAATTCTTACTTATTTCGTGCCGAAGGAAAATTTTATAAAAAAACCTGTAAAGCTAAAAAGGCTATACCTTTTGGCTTTGATAGAATTTGTTTATATAACATCACTGGTAGCATTGAAAATAATTGGGGTTTAAGTATTAATTTTTAATTTTTTAAAATATGAAAAAGATAAATTTATTATTAGTTGTTTTTAATCTGATGCTTATATTCTCTGCATGTGAAAAAGAGACATATATCAAGTATGATTATTATATTGAAAATGCATCAAATAGTGAAATCTATTTATCGTATAACAATAAATATAACAATGATTCTATTCCTTTTTTTAAGTTAGAACAAAATGATTATGAGAGTTTCTATGCTTATTATATCATTGATGAAAATGAAGTACCGTCTATATTAGATAATATGGAATTTGAATTCACATTGAAACACAATGATAAGTTCTATACTATAACAAAAGAAAATATAGATGGACCTACTTGGGCTAGAAACTATAACAGAAATACAAATTTAGACTATGAAGGTTCTACAAATTTAGACTATGAAGGTTCTATAAAAAAATTACATTACAATTGTGAATCATATGTTTTCACTATAACAGATGAATTTATAGCAACTCTTACACCTAACCAATAATAACCTAATAAGAAGAGGTGAAAAAAATAATTTATTGGTACCCGATAATTATAAAGTATTTTTTATATGTTTGCAATATGTTTAACTTTAAAATTAGTATTGTTATGAAAAAGTCTATTCTATTATTTTGCATTATAGCGATAGCTATGAATGTAATGGCATACCACCCAATCGTGGTTGATGGCTATAATTGGAATGTGGTTAATCGTCGAGCAAATCTCGATGAAAATAATACTATTGTATATTCTACTGTAGTTGAAAAAATTGAAGGTGATTCAGTCGTAAATGGCATAACATATAAAAAACTTTGGCGCAGTACAAACAAAGAAATGACCGAATACAATGTTATTGCTATTATACGCGAAGATATCGAAAATCAAAAAATATGGACTTGTATTGGCGAAAAAGAATATTTGATTTATGATTTCGCTTGTAAAGTAGGTGATAAGGTAACTATTCTTAAATCGCTACAAAGCGCAGAAATCACCGCCGAAGAGGTTGAAATGACTATCAATGCTATTGAAGAATTTGAAGATTTTAATGGCGTAAAACTAAACAAATATATTGCAACAGTTGACAATAAAGAAACTGTTTATTATGAACGTTATGGTTCAGAAAATGGTTGGTATAGTCGTTCTTTCGATGGCATCAGTGGCGGTGGAATCAATTTCATGATTTGCGCTTTCGATGCAAACGGCGAATTGCAATTCAAACCTACATACAATAATGAATTAGACGAAATAGCTGATTGTTATATAAACGAAACCAAAAGTGATATTGCTGACATCAATACATTGACACAAAACATCTATTACAACTCACAAGAAAAGATGTTGTTTGTTGATATAGAAAACGCAGAAACTCTAATGGTTTATGACGCAATGGGCAAAATTGTTATGACAAAAGAAATCAATTCTACTACTAAATCAATTCCTATTAACTTAAATACTGGCATCTACATCATAACAACCAACAACCAGAACATATATTCAAAAATATTCATTAAATAAAAACTAAAAACAAAAGGCGGACACCCAAAACAAGGATGTCCGCCTTTTTATTTTATATAACATTAATTTCTTACCCTTTCAATTCGCATTGTATCAAGTTTCAGAAACAAAAACAATAATATCGTAAAACTCAAAAAAGATGATCCTCCATAACTAAAAAATGGCAATGGAATACCAATCACAGGCACAAGCCCTATCACCATACCTACATTGATAAAAAGGTGAAATGCAAATATTCCTACAACTCCATATCCATACACTCGTGTGAAACGATTATCCTGACGTTCTGCAATATACAACAATCTATATAAAAACAATAAATAGACAATCAATACACCCGCACTACCCACAAATCCCCACTCCTCACCTACAGTACAAAAAATAAAATCTGTATGTTGCTCTGGTACATATTTCAATTTGGTTTGTGTTCCTTGCATAAATCCTTTACCCCAAAATCCACCCGAGCCAATAGCTATACGCGCCTGATTGGTATTATAACCAATACCTGTTGGGTCATCAGTCAATCCAAGTAAAAGTTGAATACGCTTTTGTTGATGTGTTTGCAACACATCATTAAATATATATTCTGATGAATAACAATAGCCTAAAGTCCCCAACAAAAATATAGCAATAAACAAATATGTACGACGCCACTTAATATATGCCAATACAAACAAATAAATCGCAGCACAAAGCGTAACTGCCAACATAACATATACTAAATTATAACGCACAACCCATTTAAATAAAACCAAAGCTAAAACAAAAACACCCATAGGCACAAACGAAAGTATGAGCAAATGCTTTTTTTCAAATTGATATACCCTAATAAATATCAACATTATAACATACGAAATCAATAACCCTAAAAACAATCCCGTTGAAGCCCCTTCTACACCTAAAAATGGCACTACGCTAAATCGCAAAACTACAATAAACAATAGTACAGCACAAAATCCTAAAGCAGGTATCAATCCTGGCAATCCCTCTCGATAAAGTAAAAAAATAAACGATAAAAAAACCAAAGCTGATCCCGTTTCGCTCTGTGCCACAATAATAAACATAGGCAACAATATAAGCGAACAAACAATAGCATAATTTTTTGATGATTTCAATCGAAATTGAGGATGACTCATTACTTTGGCAAGAGCCAATGCAGTTATAAATTTCGAAAATTCAGCAGGCTGAATACTAAGAGGACCTAAAGGCAACCACGAACGTGAACCCTTGATATCTTTGGCTACAATAAGGGTTACTATCAATAATATCAATATCAAACCATACAACAAATATGGCAGTGACATTATCAATCTACTATCGGTAAATAATATAATCAGCGCCATCACCAAACTAATACACATCCACACAAATTGCATCCCCGAACTACCATTCATGTCAAATATCGACATCTGATATTCTGCAACACTAGCACCATATATATTTATCCAACCAAACACCACTAAGACGATATAAAAAAATACCGCCCATTTATCTAACGCTTGTATTACATTGAAATTTCTTGACATAATAAATAAAATTGAAAGTTGAAAGTTGAGAATTGAGAATTGAGAATTGAGAATTGAGAACCGAAGGTCTTTGAGCCTTTGGCGATAAAATTGAAAATTGATAATTGAAAATTGATAATAAAATATTTAATTTCTAACTCCTAACTCCTAACTCCTAACTCCTAACTCCTCACTCCTAATTCCTCATTCCTAACTCCTCATTCCACATTTTAACATTAGGATTCAACACCATTGTTCTCATTCTATCGAATAACGCCTCCTGCTTTATCTCGCCATAAAGATACTGTTCAAGACAGAGCATAGCAATAGGACAAGCAAATTGCGCTCCAAAACCAGCATTTTCAATTACCACTGCAATAGCTATCTGCGGATTCTCTCGCGGAGCATACCCGAAAAATATTGAGTGTGGTTTGCCTTGACTATTATCTGTAGTACCTGTTTTGCCACACACAACCAATTCTGAGAACTTATAAAAATGCGGAGTACCATACTCACACACTCGCCACATACCTTCTTGCACTACATCATAATGTTTCTGACTAACATTTGCTTCATGTCGATGAGTCAAAAAAGTATCACATTTATTCAAATGCGGAGTTATATAATAACCTTCATTGGCAATAACAGCCGCAGCATTAGCAAGTTGAATTGGTGTTACCAACACCTCACCTTGTCCAATCGAGTTAGAACGAATAGTGAGAGCCTTCCACCCTCGCTCTCCATAAATTTTATTATACGTTTCTTCTCTATATATAGCCCCATCTTTCAACCCATACACATCTGAATCTTCCCACTTAAAACCCAATCCAAAACTTAAAATATCTTCACGCCAACGAGTATAATTCTTTTTAAAATTAGCATTTCGCTCACCATAACCGTCTCGTTCAAGCGTCTCTTTATAAGCTAACCAAAAATATGGATTACAACTCTCTTGTATTGCCTCTTCAAGCCCTACTGGTGAACCATGATTGTGAGTACACTTTATTGGTTTAGAAAGCGGTCCGTTACAAGGAAATTTTGTGTAACGCGTAATCCCACCATGCTCCAAACAAACCAAGGCTTGTAAGGTTTTAAATGTCGAACCTGGCGAATACAACCCTCCTGTCGCACGATTGAGAAATGGTTTTGTCGCATCTTTCTGCAATATCGGATAATACTCCGAACGCAAACGTCCAACCAACAACGATGGATTCCAGGTAGGATTAGATGCCATAGCCAAAATCTCTCCCGTCGATGGCTCTATTGCCACTATACTACCTATCTTTCCTTCCAACAACTTCTCGGCTATCATCTGCAACTCTACATCTAACGTCGTTGTTATATTCTCACCTGCAACAGGCATTTTATCCAACTCGCCATCTTTATATTTTCCCTGAATACGACCCCGCGAATCGCGCAAAAGTATCTCTACTCCATTCACTCCCCTCAACTCTTTCTCGTAAGTCAACTCCAACCCTTCCGAACCAGCATAATCACCAGGACGATAATAATCATCTCGCTCTATTTGTCGCTTACTCACCTCTCCAATCGAACCTAAAACATGTGCACCACAAGGATAATTATAATTACGCAATGTACGATTTTGAACCGTAAAACCTGGAAATTTACGCAAATGCTCTTGAAGCATTGCATAATCCTCAGGCGACAATTGCGTCATAAATCTTTGTGGAGTCAATTGCGAATATCCATAATTCTTACGTCGATCTTTGATATATGCCATTCGATCACAAAATTGATCATACGTAATACCCAACAATCCACACAACTCTAATGTATCTATCGGAGTACCTGCTTTTTTCTGATCTCGCAACTCCTTCATCGTTACCATCAAATCATACGTTGGCTGATTATATACCAACAACTTTCCATTACGGTCATAAATCAATCCACGAGGCGCATAAAGTGTCTTTTGATAAAATGCATTTCCCTCTGCCGCATCAGTATAATTACCAAACAACTGCAATTGTGCCAACCTACCTATGAATAAAACCACAAATAGTGCTAACACAACAGAAATTATAATACTTCTATCTTTATATTTATCGTCTAACATTTAAATTGAAAGTTGAAAGTTTTCCTTATTCCCCTGCGGACGCTCAAGCCAAGCGTCCCTACTTGATCCTTACTCCCTATTTTCTTACTTTTTCGAGCACAAACACCAACAAAATTGTTATCAATGAACTAACCAAGGTTTTGAGAAGAATAATACCAAAATATTGAAAAGAAAAAGCTTCTAATAAAAACAAAGACAGATGATGAATAAACACCATTAACACAATATATTTCACATAATTTCCACCCATTGTACGAAAACGAGGCATCACCTTATCCAATTCCTCTTGAGTCGAAACTATACTAAATATATATGGCCGCAAAAAAGCAATCAAAGTTGTTGCCATCGCATGAATACCCCATGTATTAGAAAAAGCATCTATAACTAAACCGAGGGAAAAACCTATAAAAATCAACGAAATACGATTTGTATGTATTGGTAATGTAATTATGAGATAAACATACAAAAAAGGATTAATAACACCAGCTATCTCTATATTGTTAAACAACAAAACTTGCAACAACACCAATCCAATAAACCATGACAAAAATTCTATCGCATTTTTCATTTTTCTAACGATTTTTGAAGATTCAACAACTCATTCTGATTTTCAAAAGCAAACACTGTCACATACGTCAACGACTGAAAATCAACAGCTAGAGCAATATCTATATCACAATACATCGTATTTTCTACAATCGTAGCCTTATCAACAACACCTATCATCATACCTTCAGGAAATATTGCAGAAAAACCACTTGTCACAATCGTATCGCCAGCCACAACATTTACATGATTTGGTATTTCATATAATTTAGCTTTCAACGGACTCTTTCCATTCCATTTTACAGAACCTAACTGATTATTACCCTTTATCTTTGCACTTATCACCTGCTCTGGATTTATAATTGGCAACACTACAGAATAATTTTCACTCACTCGTTGCACAACTCCCACAACACCCTGCGGAGCAAATACCCCCATATCCTCTTCCACTCCTTGCGCACTTCCCTTGTCGATAATTATATAGTTCTGCATATCATACACACTATTATAAACCACCTTCGCCGACAAATAATTATCACCACACTGCACCTCAACACTATCTACAATCTCTAATCTGTTATCTGTAATCTGTAATCTGTTATCTGTAATCTGTAATCTATAATTCGCTATCTCTTTGTACAATCGAGCATTCTCCTCTGCTAAATACTTATTCGCCTCTGCCAATCCAAAATAATCTGTTACCGAATTAGTAATTCCATACACCCATGCCGTCAAAGTTGTCGCATAACGAAATGCCACCGAACGTTGCAAATCATTTTTATTCACGACAAGCCCAAGTGCCAACATCTCCAACACCACGAAGATAATGACAGCCAAATATTTATAAAAAAACTCTAATATTTTATTCATCCTTCTATCCCCAAAAAAAGACAAAATAACACAATAACATAAATTATTTCCGCCCATTAAGCCTACAAAGCCTATTAAACCTCGATAATAAAAGTTATGTTATTCTGTTATTCTGCCTTCAAAAAACATATTATTTCTTATCTCAATAAGAAACGGAATCTATCTACATTCTTCAATGCAATTCCAGTACCACGAGCTACCGCACGCAATGGGTCTTCTGCTACATGGAATTGTATTTGAATCTTATCTGTCAAACGTTTTGCCAATCCTCTCAACAACGCACCACCACCAGCAAGATAAATACCTTTATCAATCAAATCAGCATACAACTCTGGTGGAGTCTCTCCCAAAGCAGCAAGAATAGCTGTCTCGATCTTCGAAATTGTCTTATCCAAGCAATGCGCAATCTCTTGATATGATACTGGCACCTCCATAGGCAAACCAGTAACTCGGTTCGGACCACGAACAATCATATCTTGTGGTGCCTCATCACCCAAATCTATCAATGCCGAACCTACCTGTTTCTTGATGCGCTCTGCCATCACCTCACTGACACGAATATTATGTTGCTTAAACATATAATCGATAATATCTTGTGTGAAAGCATCACCTGCTACACGAAGTGATTTATCTGTTACGATACCACCAAGCGAAATAACCGCAATCTCAGTAGTACCACCACCTATATCGACCACCATGTTACCTTCTGGTGCTTCAACATCAAGTCCTATACCCAATGCAGCTGCCATAGGCTCAAAAATCATATACACATCACGCCCTCCTGCATGCTCTGCCGAGTCACGCACCGCACGAATCTCAACCTCAGTACTTCCCGAAGGAATACCAATCACCATACGCAACGATGGCGAAAACAAATGATTCTTATTCGGAATCATCTTTATCAAACCACGAATCAACAATTCCGCAGCATGGAAGTCGGCAATCACACCATCACGCAAAGGCCGAACGGTATAAATATTTGGATTCTCTTTACCTCGCATTTGCGCAGCTACAGCTCCAATCGCCTCCAATTTCTCCGAACGTCTATCCAACGCAACAACCGATGGCTGATCCACTACAATCTTGTCATTATGAATAATGACCGTATTCGCAGTACCCAAGTCCATCGCTATCTCTTGTGTCAACGAAAAAATACCCATTTTTTTTAATTTATAATTAGTAATTAGCAATCAGTAATGAAAGTCATAATTATCAACAAGCAAATTAGCATCTAAGACGTTAATAACTAATAACTAATCATTAATCATTATTTCAGTTGCAAAGTTACAAAAAATAGCCCAAATAACCAATTATTTACACCCTATTTTTTACACATTTTTTTCAACAATGGTATCTCACTCAAAGGCAAATCTTTTCGCACCAAATAAACCAAAAACACCACCAACAACACCGTTCTATAACCCATTCTCAACCAGAAATTTGGTATCTTCACCACCTCGCCTGCAATCCACAATCCCGCTGACAACAAGCAATAAACCCCTATGCTCTTCAGAGGATAACTGATAGCATAGTATCGCTGACCTATAAAATAACTCAACAACATCATCACCACATAACTCACCAACGACGCACCTGCACTCGCCCAATAACTATATTTCGGCACAAACACTACATTGATAATCAACGTAATCACAAATCCCACAATCGAAAACCATGCTCCATACATCGTCTTATCTATCAATTTATACCACAACGACAAGTTATAAACCACCCCCTGCACCAAATAGGTAATCAACACTATCGGTATTATCTCCAACCCTTCACGATACTGAGGTCCAAGCACATACTGAAACACATCCATATAAAACACCATACCCAAAAATATCAACAACGCCGCAATTATATAGTATTTCATCGCATCGGCATAACTCTCTTTACTGTCCCTACTGCCATGTTTTGCAAACACAAATGGCTCATACGCAAACCTAAACGCATACGTAAACATCATCATAATCATCGCTATCTTAAAGCTCGCCCCATATATCCCCAACTGACGCATACCCTCCTCTGCATCAGGATATACCATCGGAAATATAATCTTATCAACCGTCTGATTCATAATCCCCGCAATACCCAAAAGCAACAACGGCAAACTATATTTCAACATCCTTTTTAATAAATCCCAATCAAAAGTCCATCGTCCCACAAACACAAATGGCAACAATGCCAAAGTAACCGACACTGTCGAAATCACATTCGATACAAAAATATACCCCACACCATACGACGGATTATAGAACCAATCTATCAACTCTGGCCTCCAATCCATTATCAACGGACATCCCACCAAAAAGAACAAGTTGCACGCAATATTCATGAATATCATAAACAACTTCAATGCCGCAAACGTCAAAGGTCTATTCTTATATCGCAAATAACTGAACGGAATACTATCAAACGCATCCATCGCCACTGCCACACCAAGCATAGCAATAAACTCAGGATGAGCACTATACCCCATTGCATCCGCCACATTCTGCTGAAACAACAAACACAACACCGCAAACACCGTAGATGTAACTGCTAACGATGTCAACGTAGTGCTATACACCCTATTAGTTCGCTTCTCATCATCTGGATTATTATTCACAAAACGGAAAAAACCCGTCTCCATTCCGTATGTCAAAATAATAATCACAAGTGCTGTCCAAGCATACAAATTCGTTACAATCCCATACTCCGACGCATCTGCCAACACATAACTATACAATGGCACTAAGCACCAATTCAAAAACTTACCCACGATACTACTCAACCCATATATCGCAGTCTCTTTTGCCAACTGTTTCAATCCAGCCATTTCTTCAATGCATTGTGAATTTTTAAAATAATGTTTGTTCTAAATCTGTTCGTGTACGCCCAAGATGCTTATATGCCAAGTCCGTCACCTCACGTCCTCGAGGAGTCCTTTTTATGAAACCCTCTTTAATCAAAAATGGCTCATACACCTCCTCAATCGTACCCGCATCCTCGCTCATCGCTGTCGCTATCGTAGTCAAACCCACAGGACCACCCTTGAATTTATCAATCATCGTCAACAATATCTTATTGTCGATTTCATCCAAACCATAGCGGTCGATATTCAACGCTTCAAGCGCATAACAAGCAATCGTGCGGTCAATTCTACCGCTACCCTTCACTTGCGCAAAGTCACGCACACGACGCAACAAAGCATTCGCTATACGAGGCGTCCCCCTACTCCTACGCGCAATCTCCACTGCTGCCTCTCTCACAATAGGCACCTGCATAATCGCCGCCGAACGATTGATAATATTCACCAACACCTCGTCATCGTAATACTCAAAGTGGCAATTTATACCAAAACGCGCCCTCAACGGAGCAGTCAAAAGTCCACTACGCGTAGTAGCCCCAATCAACGTAAAAGGCTCTAAATCAATCTGTACCGACCTTGCCGAAGGACCCTTATCAATCATAATATCAATACGATAGTCCTCCATTGCCGAATACAAATACTCCTCTACCACAGGGCTTAAACGATGAATTTCGTCAATAAACAACACATCGTTTCTCTCCAACGACGTCAACAAACCAGCCAAATCACCTGGTTTATCAAGCACAGGACCCGAAGTCAACTTAAAGCCAACTCCCAATTCATTTGCAATAATATTGCTCAACGTAGTCTTACCAAGTCCCGGAGGTCCATGAAGTAAAGTGTGGTCAAGACTCTCGCCACGCATACGCGCCGCCTGAACAAAGATGCTAAGATTCTCAACCACTTTGTCTTGTCCCGCAAAATCGTCAAACGACAACGGACGCAACGCCTTATCCAAATCACCCTCAGCCTCTCGCTTCGGATTATGTATATCAAAATTATTCATAATTCATAATTAAAACAATTCCTCATTCCTAATTCCTAACTCCTCATTGTATGAAATATATTCTCTATCGACCCATATTTCGCCACAAGCGCATCCTTCTCGCCCTGCTCAATCACATTACCCTTATTGATAACTATTACATCGTCGCATACTTGCTCCACCTCTTGCATAATATGAGTAGAAAATATCACCAATCTATCACGCCCCAAATCCTTAATCAACTGACGAATTTCTATCAACTGATTAGGGTCAAGACCTGTAGTAGGCTCATCGAGTATCAACACTTTCGGATTATGAATGATAGCCGCTGCAATACCCACTCTCTGACGATACCCCTTCGACAACTGCTTAATCAACTTATGAGACTCACTCGTCAACCCCGTCCGCTCAATCACCTCCTCCACAACTTCTTTTTTCGCTAACTGTGCATTGTGCATTTTTCGCCAAGGCTCAAGACCTTTGGTTGTGCATTGTGCATTATATATCCCTGCCACAAAGTCCAAATATTCACGCACATACATATCCAAATACAACGGATTGTGTTCTGGCAAATATCCCACCAATCTCTTAGTATCCACATCATCCACCGCCACTCTCTTGCCATCAATCAACACTTCTCCCTCATCGGCAGCAATATAACCCGTAACAATCTTCATCAACGTAGATTTACCCGCCCCATTCGGACCCAATAAACCCACAATGCGCCCAGCACCAAACTCCTGACATATAGAGTTCAACACCCTCTGCGCATCATAACTTTTCGATATATTCTTTATTTCTAACAACATAATCTAATAACATCTATAATACCCTACATTACATTAACATTGTACATCAAAATACTATTAACCTAATATTGTCCCCCTGTCTTAGGGGGACGAGCCCAATGGGCGGAAGGGGTCAAAAAATTAATAATAATTGAAACGCAAAAATACAAAAAAATTATGAATTCAACACTAAAAAAATATAGTTATTTTCACTCAAAAAAAATAATTGTGCATTGTGCATTGTGCATTTTTTAGTAACTTTACGATCCGTATGAAGACAAGAGAACAAACACATATTCTAACACTCATCTTTGCAATGCTCATCAGCATTGCAACCACTTCTGTTGTCTCTCTCTTCACTACCGAATACGCCAAAGTTATATGCCAAACTATAGAAAATAGCGAACCCCAAGAGCAACAAAAACCGCTATTTTCTCAACTATCGGCACTCAACATACAAATCACGGCAAACAATAGCAAACTGCCAACCTTCTCAACTCAAACTTTGGCAAAACGAGTATCGCAACAATCGACACTCAACAACCAACTCATATTAGCAAATAATATAATACACAACATCTTACGCGAGAACAACTGTAGCCATATCCTATCTTACAGTCATCGTCCTCCGCTGTATTATATCTTTGCACTACATCGTATGCGGAATTAGCCTCCGCCCTTCCCCCCTAAATAACACACACTTTTTTTCATGTCTGACAAGTCCGACTTGTCCGACCCGTCAGACTTATATACCAACTCTAAATTAAAAACTAAATGAAAAATAATAATATTCCAAAAAAGCTTCTCGAAGGTCTCAACACAACGGAAAAGCGCAATAGCGCATCAATCGTCAAAGCACTTGTATATCTTGCAGTGGCAGTAGCAGCAACATGCTCACTCATCTTTATCAAAGACAGCAAATCATCACTCTACATGTTCGCGGGTATCGTGGCAGCATTTGGCTACATCATGGCAGTATGCGTTCTAATCTTCGCTCATAAAGATATTCTCTGCGAAGGCAAACGCCTCAATGGACACACACTATATTTCGACACAGCCAACGCTAACGTTAAAAAAGCCATTGCATCAAAAGATGCCAAAGCATTGAAAAGTTACAAAAATGAAAGCGAAAATGGTCTTAAACTCGAATTGGCTTACTCAGACGACCACAGCATCGCACGCTATCGTCTCTATCGCTACATTCCATTTGAATTTCAACCAGATAGCGAAATCATCGAGCTCAATGCCAAACAAGTTAAAGTGTTAACACAACTTTAATACACAAAACAAATAAAAGCACGGAAGTCACATTTTTCATAATCAAAAAGTTTAAAGTTAAAAGTTTCCACCGGCTTCCGTGCTTTTCATAAAAAAAAATAGCTGATAGCAAATGCTTTCAGCTGTTTTTGCATAAAAAAGCCTTACAGAGGCGTAAAATGAATCCAAAAATTCTTTGTCTAACACTTAGGTTCACTTCAATTTTTAATTTCTTTGCAATATATTACATTTTCATTTTCAGAAATGCACTTAATAAATTAAAATCCACTTCTATTTTACCAATAAGCTTTTCTTTCGGAAGTTCATATATTTTACTACGTTTCATAAAAGCATATGGTACTCCGTAAGAAAAATTTTCATACCCAATCCCCGTTTTACAAAGCACTCCGCGTGAATGCGTTCCGTCCCAAGATTGACCAAATTTACTATATTCCATAGTATCTGATATAATTCTTGCCGCATGTGTCCATTCTTCAGAATCCTCTTTTTTATATAAAACAACCTTATCAAAACCATCTTCCAAATGACTATTGGCGCATAAAGTAAATCCAACAGCTTCAAAAGCATGAATTAAGTCACTTGGCAACATTGTCTTTTCGACACCGTTAGGCCACCAAAAACCAGGTCCATCCACGACATCAACCCATCTATCTTCAAATTGCATTGCCCATGCGATGCAATTATATTTTGGTGTTTCAGGACTAAGTATTTCAAAATTTACATCATCCATAAGATCTGGAAATACACTAATCAGTTTATCTCTATTATATTGAGTATTTAGATTTGTTCTAGTATTTGTATCCATCTTTGACAAGCATCATTTAAACTGACATAACCTTCATATTTCATTACTCCAGGAAAAATCTTATCTAGTGCATGAACTAAAGGGGTTGGACCTTTCTTTAATTCATCAAGAATAAATGGCACAGCATCAACTCCCATATTGACAATACTCTGAAAATATGAATTATCAACATTATTAGTTGAGAGAAATACGGTTTCTTTATTCCAATATTTAAAGTTCTGCACAAAGATAGCGTTCTGATCCGTTTTGCGCATATCTATATTCTTAGCATTACCATTATTATCTACTAATGAAATAGAAGAAGAGAATGTAAATGCTGGCTCACCATTTGCTTTTAATTCTCGTTCAGATAAAGATAAATCCAAACGGCCTATTGTATTTACATTAACACTATTTACCATCTTTCAATATTAATTTAAATGGATGATTAACTACAAGTTCATCATCAAAAAAGACTTGAAATTTATATTCACCAAGAGAATTAAATATAATACCTTTAAAACCTGCAAGTAAATTCATTTTTTCAGCCTTATCAATGTGGTTATATGAACCATTTGTATCAAATAATACTTCACAATCATCATCTGATTTTATAATAAGCATTCGTATTTTTTGATACTCCTTTTGATTATCTGACATGTTTATTTTTGCTGCAAAATGAAAATAAGCTCTCCAAGGAAATTTCAAAGCAACGATTGCATCAAATGTATCTACAATAGTAAGACGCCCATTATGTTCTGATGCATATTCACATAGGGTGCAAATTTCTAGTTTCATAATCTTATAGTAATTCGGTTTGCAAAGTTACAAAATTATTTTCATATATAATCATCTTACCATGCAAATATTAATGATTGTTTGATATAATACATACATATTACAAATTATAGACCATTTTATGTATAGACAATTATTAAATATAACCCGTTGGCGGAATTAATTTTTAATTTTACTAATAAAAATAGAACAAAAAAACAACAAAAAAAGTTGCACATATCGTTGATTTTTAGTAACTTTATAGTGACCAAACAATAAAAAACTAAAAATTTTCAACATGTACAACTTGGTTTCAAATTTCGTAAAAATTCTTGACATATGCAAGAAATTCTCAAATAATCTAGTAGACAATCGTGGAAATATACCCAGAAGAGGAGTTATACCTCGTTTTTCTGATTTAGAAGTTATTGCACTTAGTCTTACTGCTGAAAATTTTAGCATTGATAGTGAGTCTTATCTATTTCATTTACTTAAAAAATATAAATCAGAAATACCAAATTTAATTTCTCGTCGTCAATACAATGATAGACGAAAATATACAGCTGATCTATGTGAGCAAATACGAAAAAATATTGTTCAAGCAATAGATGGGAAAGAAGATATTTTTAGCATAGATTCAAAACCAATTCCAGTTTGTCGCAAAGTACGTGCAAAACGCTGTAAATTAGGAAAAACAGATTATATAACAGCACCAGATTTTGGATATTGTGCTTCACAACGTTGTTATTATTGGGGTTATAAACTACATGTTTTATGCGGTGTTAATGGTATTATTCACTCTTATGATATGACAAAAGCTAGTGTAAATGATGTGAAATATTTACAGGATGTCAAATACGAGTATTTCAATTGTACAATCATAGGTGATAAAGGTTATATAGGAACTGATATACAACTCGATTTATTTGAATCGTCTCAAATTAAATTAGAAGTTCCTTATCGCTTA
>JAZOMI010000050.1:0-2784 GCA_045653825.1 Candidatus Aphodosoma sp.
AGCTTTAAGTTCAATCAATTTTTCGAGCGAGAATTGCTCATGCACATGGCACGCACCATTCCACAACAACATATTTCTGCCCGTAACGGCATTGATATAACCACCAAGATTACGGTCAGGACCAAAAATCAACTTCGCATCTTTAGGGAATTGGTCCACAATCTTGCGCGCATTAGTCGATGTCACCACCACATCCGTGTGAGCCTTCACCGCCGCCGTAGTGTTCACATACGAAATAACAGTATAATCCGGGTGTTCTGCCACAAATTTGCCGAATTCATCGGCATTACAGCTATCAGCCAACGAACAACCTGCCGCCAAATCTGGCACCAAAACCTTCTTCTGTGGCGAGAGAATTTTAGCCGTTTCACCCATAAAGTGGACACCGCATACAACTAAAATATCCGCGTCCGACTTCTCTGCCCATTGAGCCAAAGCAAGACTATCACCCACCACATCTGCCACATCTTGTATCTCTCCAACTTGATAATAATGCGCAAGAATCACTGCATTTTTCTCTTTACGCAAACGATTAATCTCCGCAATTAGTTGTTCTTTTTCCATAATATTTCAATTTAAAAAAAATAGTCCAAAAAATACAATAAGCCCCTCCAAAATCACCAAAAATATAATATGCAAAGTTACTATTTTATTTTGACATAACAAGCAACTTACCCACCCATAATTACAGATCAATACATTTTTTATATTTTTTTTGCTATTCTATTGGTTATTAGAAAATAATGTTGTAAATTTGCCAAATTGAAATTTATACTACCGCAGTAGTACTGAACGACAACTATCTTATATATAACGTTTTGAAATTCATACAATTAGCTAACAAAACCGCATAGTTATTGTTAGGGTGTTTGTGTGCAGTTTCGCTATAAATATGTCTGAAATATAACAAATTATTATATTAACTTTTAGTTATATGGCAACAATTAAATTAAAAAAAGGTTTAAACATCAAAATTTCAGGCGATGCCGAAGCTAAAGTAGCTGGCAAAGTTATCTCGCAAGAGATTGGTATCGTGCCTGATTATTTTGAAGGAATGACACCTAAAGTGGCTGTCAGAGAAGGCGACGAGGTTAAAGTCGGCTCACCTATCTTGTTCGACAAAAACCACCCAGAGGTGAAGGTTGTATCTCCCGTTTGTGGTACAATCAAGCAAGTAGCACGCGGCGAACGCCGTAAACTACTCTATGTGCTCATCGAACAAAACGGCAAAACAGAGCAAGCTGAGCTTCCAGCAATGGAGCTCAAAGCAGGCAAAGAGTCTGTACACGCTGCTATGTTGGCTGCAGGTTTCGGTGCAATGTTGCGTCAACGTCCTTACGACGTAGTTGCTAACCCTGCAGTTACTCCAAAAGCAATCTTCGTATCTGCTTTTGATTCTGCTCCATTGGCAGCTGACTACAACTTCGTATTGAAAGGCGAAGAGGCTAATGTACAAGCAGGTTTGAATGTTTTGGCTACTATCGCTAAAACTTACTATTCAGTATCTCCTGCAACTTCTGCTGAATTGCGTAATATGAAAGGTGTTGAAATCAATGAATTCATTGGTGCTCACCCTGCTGGTAACGTAGGTGTGCAAATCAATCACCTTAATCCAGTGAACAAAGAAGAGGTAGTTTGGACAATGAACATTATGGACGTAGCTATGCTCGGTCGTTATGTAAACACTGGCAAACTTGACTTCACACGCAAAGTGGCTGTTGCTGGTCCAAAAGTAAAACACCCTGCATACGTTGAAACAATCAGCGGTACAGTGGTTAACAACATCACAGAAGGTAACCTCAATCTTGACGAACACATCCGTACAATCAATGGTAACGTTCTCACAGGTTTGAAAGCTGACGAAAAAACATTCCTCTCTCCATTCGCTAACGTAGTAAGCGTAATTGCTGAAGGTGATGAAGCTGACGAACTCCTCGGTTGGGCTATGCCTCGCTTCAACAAATTCTCAAATTCATGCCTCTTCTTTACTAAATTGCAAAGCATGCTTTGCCCTAAAAAACACTTCGATTTCGATGCTCGTATCCTCGGTGGCGAACGTGCATTCATCGTAAGTGGCGAGTACGACCGTGTATTCCCTATGGACATTATGCCAGAACAATTGGTGAAAGCTATGATTGCTCGCAATCTTGAGAAAATGGAACAACTTGGTGCATACGAAGTAGCTCCTGAAGACTTTGCACTTTGCGAATTTGTTTGTACATCGAAAATCGAAACACAACGCATCGTACGCGAAGCTCTCAACTACATGAGAAAAGAACTTGAATAAAATGTCTAAAGTCTACAGTCTAAAGTCCACAGCCTATTTGACTATCGACCGTTGACCGTTGACTGTTGACATAATTAATAAAGAAATATGAAATTTTTAAAAAACATCGTAGACAAAGTTGAACCTACTTTCTCTGAAGGTGGTAAACTTCATATGTTTCACTCGGTGTTCGATGGATTCAAAACATTCTTGTTCGTGCCTAATGACACAGCAAAACATGGTGTTCACATCCACGACGTAACTGACTCGAAACGTACAATGATTATGGTGGTAATTGCTCTCGTACCAGCTTTACTTTTCGGTATGTGGAATATCGGTTACCAACACTTCTTGGCTATCGGTCAAGATGCAACTTTCTGGCAACAATTTGCCTTCGGTCTTTTGGCTATGCTTCCTGCAATCGTAGTATCATACCTCGTAGGTCTTGGTATTGAGTTTACAGTAGCACAATTCAAAGGTCACGAAATTCAAGAGGGTTTCCTTGTATCAGGTATCCT
>JAZOMI010000051.1:0-2889 GCA_045653825.1 Candidatus Aphodosoma sp.
ATTTTGTTCATCGAGAGGGTGGCATTCACATCCCAACGCAACCATTTAGTAATTTCCACACCAGCAGTGAGTTCGACGCCCATACGATAGCTGCGGTCAACATTTTTGGTGAGATAAGCACCCACGTCGGAGTATTGACCTGTGAGCACGAGTTGGTTGTAGTAGTCCATGAAATAGAAGTTGGCTCCTATGCCAAATCGGCGGTGAAGGTATTGATAACCAAACTCGTAGTCGTATAGGCGTTCGGGTAGAGGTATGTCGTTGACGCCCGCCTCGGTGAAGTTGGCGCGACTTGGTTCGCGGTTGGCTACTGCAAAGTTGAAATATCCTGTATGTCCTTGGTGGACATACGAAATACCAGCTTTTGGATTGAAAAAATTGTAGGTCTTATGGACTGTGATTTCGCTGAGGTCTTCGTCGTTGATACCATGGATGCTGTAATCAATATGGCGGTATTGAAGGTCGCCATAGAGGTTAAGTCCTTTGATTATTTGCCAATTGGCTTTGATATAGATGTTTGCGTCGAATTTGTCGCCTCTGTTACGATAATATTCATAGTCTTTTGCAACAGGGAGAGGGTAGTTGCGAAGCCAGATTACATTGCCGAAATGTGAGCCATTGTAGTTGTTCATGCCACCACCGAGAGAGGCTTGTAATGAGTTATTATGGTAATTTACAGCCGCAATTCCGCCATAAAAATGGTTGTTGAGGTGCTTTTGGCGCACTAAATCAGAGCTTTTGATTGTTTCGCTAGATGCGTCAGTGTAGTTTTCGAGACCGTATGTCGAAAATTTTGCATCACATTTGTATTGCTCGTAATAGCCACCTCCGTGGGTGTAATGCAATGCTGCGTTTAAGTCCCAGTGGGTATTAAACGTGTGAGTAGCATGGAGTTGGAGGTGTTGTTGGAAGTAGTTGTCGGTCTGATTGTCGTAGTAGGCGATGTTGCCATCGTCGTCAATATATTGACCAGCAGGATTGTAGCGACGATTGGTTTTGAGGTCGTCGGCAGATACACCGTCCCAAGCCATATAGGTGGTTTCGTTGCCACCAAAGAAAAGCAGTTTCACCATTGTTTGGTCACCATACCAAGCCCCTGAAGCATAATAAGAGAGTAGGTCGGAATATGCCCTTTCGAGATAGCCATCCGAGTTTACTTTCGACACACGTGCGTCGAATGCAAATCCGTTAGGCATAATGCCAGTGCCTATTTTAGCCTCTTCGCGGAAGGTGTTGTACATACCGCCATTGAACGAGAGTTGAGCGTATGGTTCGGATGTGGCTTTGGAGGTTTGCATATTGACCGAAGCGCCAAAAGCGGCAGCACCATTGGTCGAAGTACCCACTCCACGCTGGATTTCAACACTATTGGTAGATGAGGCAATGTCGGTCATATTCACCCAAAACACGGTTTGCGACTCTGAGTCGTTGAGAGGTACACCATTGATAGTGGTATTGATGCGTGTGTGGTCGGTGCCACGAATGCGGAAATAGGTGTAGCCTATGCCGAGTCCGTCGTCAGAAGTAGCCACGAGCGAAGGGGTCATTTGTAGAAGGAATGGGAGATTTACACCAGTGTTGGTGAGTTGGAGAGCCTCCGATTTTATCTCTTGCTTAGCAAGAGTGCCCGAGTTGTTGATACGCGTTGATGTGACGGTAATCTCTTCTAAATCGGCATGTTGTGTTTCTGTGGAATCGTTGTAGTATTTCACTACGGGTTCGGCTTGAAGTGCCAAACATGTTGCCAGGCAAGCAACTAAAGAAGATAGTAGTTTTTTCATTTCATTGAACATTAATGTGTTAATAATCATAATGCTCAACTAATAGGAGATAGTAGAAAATAAAAAAAGTAGTAAGTTTTATTCGCTTTAAGTTGTAAGATTGCTTACGACTTGCTACTTATTACTTGCTACTATAGGTTTCGAACTTCTTCCCTTGGCAGCATAACCTGCCCAGGTTCAAAGGGTTTGATCTCAGCCAAAAATTAGAATGAGGAATGAGGAGTTAGGAATGAGGAATTATTTCTCGTTATTCACTAATCACTACACACTATTCATTATTTTGGCACCCCCATAGTTAAGACGTTGCAAAGTTAGTTATTTTAATTCATAATTCATAATTCATAATTCATAATTATTGTTAAAAATATATTTATAACAATCGGCCGTTGTCATGCCAGTCGCCGTAGATGATGTTTTGGCGGGTTTGGGCAATGAAGCGGTCGAGTTTGGTTTGATATTCTAATTTGCGGCGGCGGTAATATTGTATGTTGCCAATGCGGGTGCGTTGATAGAGTGGCGGAAAGGCTTGGAAGTTTTGCCACACTACGGGGTCGGATTGTAGTAGGGCGAGGATGTCAGCCTCTATTATAAAAGGTGTATCGAAATCGGCAGGAAGGGTGGCGCGACCAGCATCGGTCATTAGTCCGAGGCGTTCAAGGCGACGCACGCGCTCTTTGTTGAGTTCGGTCCAATGGCTCGTTTTGCGGCGAGGGGAAAAGCGTTGATATGTGATGCCATTGGCGCATTTAGTTGTGGAATCTATCCAACCAAAGCAAAGAGCCTCTTCTACTGCATCGAGATAGAGTACAGCGTTGTTGCTCTTGCCGCGTGTGACGGATAACCAACACTCTTTTTGTGTATTATGGTTATTGGTTAGCCATTTGCGCCAGTCTTCTCGTGAGGTTAAGTTTATAGGGTTGGTTATTTGCATGGTTTGTGCGGATTTAGTAGTCCTAGAAACTTTAGCAGATCTAGATAATGATAAATTGGATTTAATAAAAAAAGAGATTAACTCGGTGAGTTAATCTCTTTTTTCTGTTGTCTCACGAGGATTCGAACCTCGACAGACAGAACCAAAACCTGTAGTGCTACCATTACACCATGAGAC
>JAZOMI010000052.1:0-19378 GCA_045653825.1 Candidatus Aphodosoma sp.
GTCTAGTTTGGAGTTGGTGATAGATGTTTCTATTTAGGGAGCAAGGAGTAGGGAGTAAGGGCTTGGCATATTCTTTTGGTTTTTGGCTACATTACTTAACTTAGGGGGAGATTGTTTGAGTGTATGTGATTTTTCTTTGAAAATAGTTGTATATATAAAATTTTTATGTAACTTTGCAAATTGTTGTATGGCGATTCGCATTTTATGGAAAAAACCAACAGTAATAACAAATAACTAATCATTAATAATTAAATTTAAATATCATGGGAGCAATTAAATCATTTGAAGATTTGAAAGCGTATTTGACTTCAGGTAATGGAGTTACACGTAAAAAAATGGCAGTAGCTAATGCTGTAGATATGCACTCACTTGAGGCTGCAATGCAAGCAGTGAAAGAGGGTATTGTAGAAGCCTATCTTGTAGGTGATGGTAAAATCATCAACGAACGTTTGGAGTATTATTTTGCTTCTGCAGATAAAACATACGTTCACGTTGTAGATGTAGCTGATCCACAAGCAGCATGCGAAGAAGCAGTGCGCATGGTGAAAGAAAACGAATGCGATATCTTGATGAAAGGTATGGTTAACACAGACGTTATTCTTCGCGTAGTGTTGAATAAAGAGCATGGTATATTGCCAAAAGGTCGTGTGTTGACATACAACTCAATTCTTAATATCCCAGGTTATCATAAACTTGCGTTCTTTACTGATCCAGCAGTTATTCCTGCTCCAAATAAAGAACAACGTATTGAGATGATTAAATATGCGCTTGAAACAGCACGTAAATTTGGTGTAGAACAACCAAAAGTGGCTCTTTTGCACGCAACAGAAAAACCAAATCCAAAAATTGCGTTTATGCAAGATTATTTGGATATCATCGAACTTTGGAAACAAGGCGAATTTGGCGATTGTATCATCGATGGTCCAATGGATGTATTCATTGCAATGGATAAAGAACGTGGCGGTATTAAAAACGTACCATCTCCAATTCTTGGTGATGCAGACGTGCTTATTTCCCCTGATTTCCAATCAGCTAACTGCTTCTATAAAGGTTTAGTATCATTTGGTGGTGCAGGTATGGCAGGATTGCTTCAAGGTACAGAAAAACCAGTAGTTCTTAACTCGCGTTCAGATAGCGAAGAATGCAAATTCTATAGCATCTGTATGGCAGCTATTTTGGCTCAATAATAGAAGACAAATAAATTATTATTCTTTTGTGAACGTAAATTTTCGTAAATTAGTCATAAATTATTTTTAATTAGCGAATAATTAATGGTAATTTACGTTTAAAAATAAAAACATTAAAAATTATGAAAAAAATCTTAGTTATCAATCCAGGTTCAACATCAACAAAATTTGCAGTATATCACGATGAAGAAGCTGTATTCACAAAAACATTGCGTCACCAGGGCGAAGAGTTGGCACCTTATCCAAATGTAGCATCACAATACGAATTCCGTAAAGAGACAATCCTCAATGCATTGAAAGAAGAGGGTATCGCTATTGACTTTGATATTATCGTAGGTCGTGGTGGTCTTTTGCGTCCAATTGCATCGGGTGTTTATGAAGTAAACGAAGAGATGCGTGAAACACTTCTTGCTGCTAAATATGGCGAACATGCATGTAACCTTGGTGGTTTGATTGCAGCAGATATCGCTAAAGGTTTGGGTTGCAAAGCTGTTATTGCTGACCCAGTGGTAGTTGACGAAATGCAAGACGTAGCACGCATCAGCGGTCGTCCTGAAATTCCAAACGTATCTATCTTCCACGCATTGAACCAAAAAGCTATTGCTCGTCGTTATGCAAAAGAGGTAGGTAAAGCATACGAAGAATTGAATGTAATCGTTGCTCACCTTGGTGGTGGTGTATCTGTAGGTGCACACCAAAAAGGTAAAGTAATCGACGTAAACTGCGCATTGGGTGGTGATGGTCCTTTCTCTCCAGAACGTGTTGGTACTCTTTCGGCTTCAGGCTTGATGAATCTTTGTTTCTCAGGCAAATATACAAAAGACGAAGTTAAGAAAATGTTGATCGGTAACGGTGGTTTGATGGCTCACCTCGGTTTGAACGATGCTTATCAAGTAGAAATCAAAGCAGAAAAAGAAGGCGACCCACAAGCAAAACTTATCTATGATGCAATGGCATATCAAGTAGGTAAAGCTATCGGTGATAAAGCTGCTGTATTGAAAGGTAAAGTAGATGCTATCCTTGTTACTGGCGGTATCGCTTACGGTAAAGGTTTCGTTAAATATATCGCTGATATGGTTGAGTTTATCGCTCCTGTAAAAGTATATCCAGGTGAAGACGAACTTGGTGCATTGGCATCTAATGGTCTTCGCGTGTTGAATGGCGAAGAATGCTTGAAATATTAATTAAAAAAAAAAGACATAAGGCACGAGTAGTGTCTTGTGTCTTTTTTTAATATGTGTTTAAATATTAAATTTTTATGATTATGAAAAAACTATTACTTCTTTTATTATGCGCATTTTCTTTGAGTTTAAGCGCACAAACAATAGATGTCCTTCTTGATGGAGGTGCATTTTCGATGTCATCACCAAATGGTATGTATATTGCAGGAATTATGGAGGATGTTTCGTTTTATTATAATACGACAACTAAGAAAATTTCGCTTTTAGAAGGTGAAATCCAAGATGACGGAGGTTGTTTTATATGGGATTTGAATGATAAAGGACAACTTGCTGTGGATCACATGAAAAAAGCTGCTATATGGTCAGAAACGACGCAATTTGAGTATTTAGCTTATCCAAATGATATAGATGAAAATGAACCTAGTGCAGCACGCTGTATTTCAAATGATGGAAAATATGTGGTTGTGTCGTTTGGTTCTCCTACAACATGTATTTATCTTTATACAAAGGGAGATAATGGAGTTTATACACATGAAAAGATGGTTTTACCAGAAGTTGCTCCTATTTATAATCAAATTGCACAATTTATTTGGCCATGTGGAATAACATTGGATGGTAATCGTATTTTAGGCCGTTTTGTGACCCAAACTGCTGAGTTTGAGTTGCCATTTGTATGGGAACGTACACCAGCTGGCGATTGGAGTATCCGTTGGTTAGCTCTTGATTTTATTGTGCCAGGTGGTGAAACTGATGCAGAGTTCTATGGTGAAACTTTTGAATATGAAGGAGAAGATGATTTTGAAGCTGCACAAAATGAATGGTTGCAAAAAAGGGATGAATATTATGCTGTGATTGATGCTGTTTCAACAGGTTATTTTTATGCAGGAGAAAAAGGCGACTTGTCTGATTTGGAGATGAGTGAAAATGGTAAATATGCGAAGATGGAGATTTCGTATAAAGATTTAAAATCAGACGATGAAGAACCAACCATATATCACTATCCAGCTGTTATTGATTTGAAAACTGAGCAAGTTTATGTGTTTACTTGTCTTGAAGGTGCTGGTTGTTTATCGGTAACTAATGATGGTGTAGTATCTTTGGCAACTCCAAAAGTAGAGTATTTCCGTTATGGACACATTTCGTCGATTGCCGATCCAACTAAGTCGCAAACTCTTACAGAGTATACAAAACAAAAAACAGGAAATAAAATTGATTTAGCACAGCATATGACATATGAAAATAAAAATGAAGAGTCTTCTGTGGCAGAAGGAGGCGCTGTTTTATTTGATAATGGTTCTGGATTTTTTACAACTCAGTACAAAGACACAGAAGAAGCAACTACATGGGAAACATTTATTGTTATGTTTGGAGATGGAACAGCAACAGAAATTGTAAACGATAATGCTTTTGCAGTTTATCCTAATCCTACAAATGGAATTTTGAATTTTGCCGAGACGTTGGAAAATGTAGAAGTGTTTGATTTGCTTGGTCGTAAAGTATATTCGATTTCAGTTGCAGAAAATTCAATCAATTTGAATAATCTTGTTTCTGGTACATATTTCCTTGTGGCAGACAAAAACGGAGAACGTGTGAGTGTGAAGTTTGTTGTAAAATAATGTAAAGCAATAATAGGTAAGTAGAAAGTAGAAAGACTGAAGTCTTGTAGCTTTCTACTTATTGTTTTTTATTTATTATTAAAAATATAAAGTATGAAAAAATTATATTCTATTATTTGTGCATTGTGTGTTATGCATTGTGCATTGCTTCAGGCTCAACAAACTGAATGTTCGACAATAGCAGAGGTTAAAGCTCTTGCAAATGGGACAGAGTGTCTTTATACTGGTATTGCAACAACAACCTATTATGATGCTTTTAATGGCGTTATTATGCAGGATGCAACAGGAACTATCCTTTTGCAAAGTACCTATCTTACAGCATCTAATACAGAAAAGGTGAAAGTAGGAATGACTATTACTGGTATAAAAGGAACTTTTTTTGTTGAAGATAATACTTATATGACTCGAATCAATGTAAAAAAAGCAGATGCAAAGAGTATCGAGGTAAAATCAGAAAATGCTACTTTTACTGTGCAAACTATTGGATTTGATGAATATATGAAAGATGTTGCGCAATATAGTGGTGTTCCTGTTCGATTTGAGAATGTAAATATTCGTCCAATTGCAGGTACCAACAATTATGAAATTTATTCATTGGCAACAGATAATAAACTTACTGTGTCGTTTATGAATATGTTAGGAATAGTGGTTCCTGCACGTGCTGATTTAGAGGGTTTCCTTAGTGCAGACTATTCAGGTAAAATATTCCGTGTAGGTTCGATAGATGTTGTAACTCCTTATGCGTATCAAACAATTAGTAATATAAGAAATGCTATTACTGAAATAGATGATAAAGATTATGAATTGCTTGATACATTTACAGTTACTGCTGTTATAAAAAAAGGTGATGATAATATTGTTTATATTCAAGATAGCGAATTATCAGTAAATCCATCAAATTATGCTATGAGAGTGTTATTGCCAGCATCAGTAGAGGTAAATGTAGGAAATAGGATTACTGGGTTGTATGGTACGTTGATTCCTTATACTAAAGGGACAAATCAAAAGAGTGCTACATTTACACAAAACACTTCAAAAGATATAAGTATTGTATCAGGAATTGGACAACTTATGGTTTTAAGTAAGTATATTTATGAATTGGAAGGTAATAATATGCAAAATGCATCTAACTATGATGCTGTATTAATAAATTTTTCAGATGGTGTCGTTACGAAAAATAGTGATGGAACATATAGTTATGTTGTTGCTAATGAAAATGGGCAAGGGCAAAAATCTATATCTCTAAAAATGGTAGGTGTAGAAGATTTATCCTCGTATGTGGGTAAATCGTGCCCAGTACAAGGTGTACTTGATATTGCTGCAACTTATCCTGAAAATAAGATGACTCTCATTATGCGTTCTGAAAAAGATTTTTTGGAACCTATTATTGAATTTGAAACAATTGCTGATATTGTAAATGCTGGTTCTCCAGTGGCATCAGGTGTTAAATATAAATTGCTTAACCCAGCACTTGTTACTTACAAATTTGTAAAAACGCAGGGAACTCATATTTATTTTGCTATAGTTGAAGATAAAACAGCAGGTATAGTACTTTGCTTTGATGAAAAAGATTATACTGCTATTTCTGTTGGAGATTCTATTGTTGGCATTTCTGGTGTGTATGATACGCGTAGTATAACTAATATTCTTAACGTAGATGATGAGCAACGTAAGGAAATACAAGTTAAAAATAGTAAAAATCCAGTAGTTGGAATAGATGTTTCGTTAAAAGATATTATTGAAAATAAAGCATTGTATGAAAATCGTGTGGTTTGTGTAAAAAATATTGTTGCCGAATATGAAAAGGATGGAGATCTTCAGTTAGGTTACTTTGTTCAAGGTGATTATAGATTGCAATATACGACAGGTGTAAATAGTGGTGGATTTATTTATTATGAGTTAATGGATATTACAGGTATTGTGGATAATTGTTTGATAGGTGAATATTTTTCTATTTGGCCATTGAGTCAAGAGCATATAATTAATCATGGAAAACCTGTCGATCTAGAAAAAGTAAAGATTAATGCAAATATTTATACTGAAAATTCTATAATATTTGTAGAAACGCAAGTCGGAGCAAATATTTCGGTGTTTAACATGCGGGGACAATGTTTATATTCTAATAGAAGTGATAATACTACAACTTTAATTGAAAATATTGCTGAAAAAGTTGTTGTTGTTATGATTGATAATGTAGCGTATAAACTTGTTGTAAGGTGATAAAATATTGATATATAAAAGATAGGGTGTAGCTTGCTACGCCCTTATTTTATGCTGTAATTTTTTTTGGGGGGGATATTGTTATATGAATAAAATGTTGTAACTTTGTATTTTTAATAACATTCTGAAAAAACTATAAGAAATGAAAAAAATTACTTTATTTTTGTTTTGTATTATGCAAGTGGCATTAATACATGTGTTAAATGCACAAACAATTGATTTTACAAAAGATGGTCGTCATTATTACATTGCATCTCCAAATGGACGTTATTTTACTGGTACAGTAAATGAAGGTCCAGGATGTTTTTTTGATGCAGAAACAAAGCAGCATTGTGTAACTGAAGAGGACTCGGTTCTTATTTTTGCGGTGAATAATGATGGTATTGCATGTGGAGCACTTGTTGGACAACCTGGTGTTTGGGTACGTGGTGAAGAGTGGAAAATGCTTACTGCGCTTGATGAAATTAATAATAAACCAGTTACAGGTGGTGAAATAATAGGTATGTCGGCTGATGCTACTAAATTTATCACATTGATGTATTATGATGGTAAAAGCATTCCTGTTTATTTTGAGTTAAATAAGTTTGAAAATTGGGATAATAAAGCATCATGGACATATAGTCATCTTCCAACTCCTAAAAAAGAGGATTTGTTGTACAATATGGCGCCTGCTTTCGTTCAAGTTTGTGGTATGAATTATGATGGCACACGCATTCTTGGCCGTTATAGATTGGAAGATGGTAAGCGTGAAGTGCCTTTTATTTGGCAAAAAGGAGGTGACGATTGGACTATAAAATTTGTAGCAGAGCGTTCTCTTTTGATAGAAGATGTAGTTAATGGAACTATACCTATGCCTGATCGTTCAGAATATACAAATGTAACAGAATATGACCTTTTTCGTGAAAGTGTAGAAAAAGGTATTATTTTTGATCTTTCGCCATTTTCACTTGTTTCTTGGTCGGGTAATGGTCGTTATATTCCTGTAAGTGCAAATGTTTTGAAGGATGATGGTACTAGCGTTTATCATGCTGCTGTTATTGATATTGATAAAGATACTCTTATTGTCTTTACTGCAGTTAGTGATGCTGGTTCTGTTTCTGTTAACGATAAAGGCGAGATTATGATTTATACTCCACAGATGATAACTTTCCGAGATTCTTATGTGGCAACAATTGATAATCCAACAGAGGCTATTTCATTGCTTGAATATACACGTAAGCGTTCGAATGGAAAAATTGATTTGAGTGAACATATGACATATCAAATAAGTGAAGATTTTGATGGTAATCCAGTGTATAAAACAGCAACAGGCTCTGCGGTTTGGGCAAATGAAGGTAATGCTTTTGTTACTTATAATTATGATGAATGGAACGAAACTTTAGTGCCTCAATGTTTCTTTGTTAGATTTGCAGAAGAGGTTGCTACTGAAGATATCGAAAATAATCAATTTGCTTTTTATCCAAACCCAACTTCGGGGGTTATTTATTTAGAACAACAACTTGAGAATGTAGTTGTTTATGATATTACAGGTTGTAAAGTGTATGTACAATCACAATCAGAACAATTGGTTGATTTGTCGCATTTAAATGTAGGAACATATATTCTTACAGCACAATTAAATGGCGAAACTGTTAAGACTAAAGTGATGATTAAACGATGATCTAAATATGAATTTGATTATGAAAAAATTATTTTTTATTGTTTGTGCATTATGTGTTGTTTATAGCGCATTTGCAGAAGTGGAATGTAAGACAATTGCAGAGATTAAGTCTCAGCCTAATAAAACTGAGATTTTATATACAGGAGAAGCAATGACAACCTTCTATAATGGTACTTCTAATGGCTTATTTATAGAAGACTCTACAGGTGGTGTTCTGATTTATGGTTATTCGCAATCATCAAAAGCTTCAGATCATGTTATAGCTGGTATGAAGATAACCAATATCAAAGCGACGTGGGAACCTCAAGAGTCAGGTAAAGCTGCTCGTATTAAAATTGCGACACAAGATAAAAAACTTCCAATAATTAATGCAAAAGATTTGGAAGTTGAGCCAACTCGTGTTACAATGGCTGAATTTTTTGCAGATAAGGCATTTTATGAGGGGAAGGCAATTGTTATAACTGATGCTAAAATTTCACCTAAAGTAAATTCAAAATATTATTTGACTTATGATGGTGATTCTGTAGTTTTTCATTCTACAAATATATCGTCTTATGCACCTGCTGGAGGCGAAATGGCTGGTGTTTATTGTGGTTTTGATTATAATCGTTTTGTGCTTTGTGCTCCAGAATTTATTAAAGCAACAGAATTTTATTCTTTTTCAGATATGTCAACTTATTATAAAGGGAAAAATTATGAGATAGTTGATGCTGAAGTAGGAGGTGCAGTCCTTGTAAATTACGTAGCAAAAGTTGATGAAACTAAGACAGCTATTTTTGCACAATATATGGGACTTACAGGTGTGCTTAATAATGGGGTTGTTATTTTTGTGAATGGAGAAACTACAATAGAAGTAGGTGATAGTATTGATGGTTTTTATGGAAAATATACTGATGGTTATAAAGATGCATCATATCCTTATGATTACGCTGATTTTAAGGGCGCATATTTTAATCAAGCAGAAAATAAATCTTTGAATATTCGTAATAGTGATAATCCAGAGATTGTTAATGCGGATGTGAATATTACTGACCTTAAAACGAGTAAGTTAGCATTTAATTATGCTTCGCAAATTATAACATCTCGTTATGCAGGTAAACTTTATTCTGCTGGTGATAAATATTATTTTCAAGTATTGTATGAGCAAAGTAAAGGAGATGATGAATCGGATAGTGGTAGTATGGAAATGGTTGTAGATAGTATTCGTGTTATTGGAGATAATGGTTTAGATTTGAGTAACTATGTTGCATCAGATGTTATTATTTCTGGTGTTTATGATGCAAATGTTATTTATGATGAACCAACAATTATTGTTCGAGACGAGAGTGATATTCGTCAAAAATATTATGAATATGCGACTATTGAAGAACTTCATATTGCAGGAGAGCCTTTGTCGAAGAATATTGTATATGGGTTGACTGGTGAAGTTGTTGTTAATTATAAACGTACTCAAAAAAATAGTGGAATATCTCAAACGTGGGTTTTCGTTGAAGATGAAACTGGTGTGATTGCTCTTGATTTAGGAGAAAAAACATTCTCGCCTAAAGCCGGTGATAAAATCAAGGGACTTAAAGGAACTTATGATGATGGTGTTCGTTATGATTATGATCGCACTCATGCACCAGTATTTGTGTTAGCTGATGATGCTATTATTGAAGTTGTAAGTAGTGGTAATGAATTAAATGTGGTAAAAGCAACTTTAGGCGAAGTAATTCAGGATACAATGAAATATTGTAGTCGTATTGTTGATATTACAAATTTTGTTGGTACAAGTAAAACTATTGTAGATGCAGATGGAAGTCGTGAAGATTATTATCTTTATGATAAGACAACACCTTCTCTTGAAATGCATTATGAGCCAGCCTTGCATACAGGAGATGCTATTATTGGAGATAATTATATACTTAGATGTTTGGTTAACTTCAATTGCCTTTCTGGTTACTATGTGGTTTATCGTATTTCTGTAACCGAAGATCCAGATGCAACAGTAGGGGTTGAGAGCATTAGTGATATATTGGCTAAGATTTATTCTGTCGATGGAACTCTTTATGTTGAATCAGAAGCAGGTCAGTCTATAGATGTTTATACTATGGAAGGTCAATTACTTTATTCTACAGCAAATTCGTCGAATATGATTAAAATAGATAATTTATCGGGTGTGGTTATTGTAAAAGTAGATAACGTGTTTTATAAAACTATTATAAATTTTTAGGATTATGAAAAAAACTAATTATTTTTTGAAAAGATTAAGTTTATTTTTTATATTTATTTTTTCAGTTGTAGTAAATTCTAATGCTGAAACAACAGATACAATTAGAACTATTGCAGAATTTAATAATTTGCAAGATGGAGCAAAAGTTGTATTTAAAGGAAAAGCAATGACAACTTTGCACTTGAATCGTGACTATACAACAACGAATGGTATTTTCATTCAAGATACTACAGGTGCTATTTTTTTGAAGCATCAATATTTAAATGAGACAGCAATTTATTTTCAAGATTCAAGGTCTAACTTATATAAATTTAATGAGGGTGGAACAGAAGTGTTTTCTTTTTCTGGAACATTTAGAAAGGCAACTACCACATTACCGAACCTTATTGAATTTACTAATGCTGAAATAACAAAAGTATCAGGAGGAACATATGGTAATTCGATCCCTTATTTAGAGGTGAAAAAAGAAGATTTACTTGCTGATCCTTTAAGATATGAAAATTTAGCTCTTAAACTGATTGCTGATGTAACAAAAGAGGGTACTAGTTTTTATTCAACCTCTTATTTGTTAAAAAATGCAACAAATCAAGTTTCTATAAATTTGTCTCAGCCAATTATGGGAAATGGTATGCCTGCTGCGGGTACATTTTATGGTATGTGCATAAAATATCAAAATAAATATCAATACCTTATTGAAAATCGTTATTGTATTGAGCCTACGGCATTTTTTTCTATTGGAGATCTATTTAATTTTGTTGATGATGTTAATCGATCTGATATAGAAAAGGTTGAAGTTGAAATAGTTGAGCCTATGCTTGTTAATTATGTAGTAAATAATGGAGCTTCGTCAAATTACTATGTTCAAGCAACTAATAATGCAACTCCTGCTGCAACAGTAGGTATGTCTGTTCTTTTGTCAGAACAAAGTGATGAGTTGCAAATTAATGGGGGAGATAGTATCGTAGGATTGAAAGGTCGTTATTCGAAATATATAGAAAAAGATGGATTATTTTATGGTTCTGTTTTCAGGGTTGCAGATGACGATAAAGATAATATTAAGTTACTAAATTCAAATAATAGTATCTCATGGAAGGATGTCAAAGTGAAAAATTTGTTTAACTCGCCAACCAACTATGAATCACAATTTGTATCTTTGTCTATTGGAACTTTATTAAAACATATATTGACTGAGAATGGACAAGAGGTGGAACGTTTTGTTTTTGTTCAATATGATGATATTCTTAAGAGAGATGATTCAATATTTGTTAAAATTCATAATGGTGATTTAACTCCATACGTAGGTAAAGAACTTGCGATTATGGGGATTTTCGATATGTCGGAAAATGTTGCTGGAGGTCATCCTACAATTCTTTTGAGGGATGAAAGTGATTTTATTTATGATAAAGAATTCGAAAGTATTGGAGCAATGTTAGGGGAAGGAAAGCCTCGTTCATCGCAAATAAATTATATACTTAAAAATCCTGTATTAGTGACTTATATATATTATGCAAAAGATACGCAAGGAGGGAATAATAATACATATGGAATGTTTATTCAAGATGAAACAGGTGCGATATTGCTAAAAACATCTAAACAATATACGAATATTGCAGTGGGTGATTCTATTGTTGGTGTTGTGGGAAAATTACAGTATAATACAGATGGGCATAATGGGCATTGTTTGATTAGTGACGAAGCATTAACTTTAGATACAATAAATACCAATAATCAGTTAATACCTAAAAATGTAACTTTAGATCAAGTGGTAAAATATCCTATGGATTATGCTGCGCAATTGATTAAAATTGATAATCTTGAAACTACTATTGATTTTGGTTTTAATCAAGGAACTCCTTATGAAACTCATTTGTTGTATCAAAATGGAGCAACTATGGTTGTTTATTGGGATGATATGTATGAAGATATGTCGGTTACAGGTGTTGTTGAATATAATCTATTGGGTAAGGGTTTCACGATTTTACCAATTGAAATAAATAATACATCTAAAGCATTTGATGGAACTTGCAGTCGTATTAAAGATATTAAAAATCTTCCTGCTGGCACAGAGTTTACATATGTAGGAAATGCAACTACAACATTTACTGATTTTACTTTTGGTATTCTTATTCAAGATTATACAGGTGGTATTCTTCTTAAAAACTCAAATCTTGGGGATAATGGTATTAGTAAAATCAAATCAGGAATGTTGATTACAAATATTAAGGGAAAATATCAACCAGCATCAGGAAATAATCTTCCTGCAATTGAGGTTTCAGATGTAGATATAGAGAATATTTCGATAATAGATGAAAATTCGTCTTTCGAATGTATGGTTACTGATGTTAATGTGATAAATCATTTTTATGGAGATTATTTAGTTTGTGAGGCACTCTCTTTGCGTAATCCTAATGTTGAAGAAACTACTGATGGGTATGTGATTAGATTTAGTTATATAATATCGGGCAGCGAAAAAGTCGTTAAACTTAAAGCATTTGCAAAAGGTGAAGTTGATTTTACAAAAGGAGAATTGGTTGGCTATGCTCGTAGGATAAATGGTAATTTAGTTTTCATTATGATTGGTGAGGGTACATCTGATTTTCCTGGAGATATTCACCCAACAGATGTTAAATCAATTGTTTTAGATAATGATATATTTATTTCGGCTAATGGCGAATTGTTAGCTCCTCATGCTACTTCTATTGCTGTGTATGATATTAATGGTCGTGTTGTGGCAAAAAACGAAGATTCTAAAATAAACATTTCTGCCTTATCTAGTGGTGTTTATGTTGTGTATACTATTTATGCAGATGGTTCATTTCAGGCAACAAAAGTTATTCGTTAATAGATAATAGATTTTATCAAGTAGAGGCGCAATATATTGCGCCTCTTTTTTTTAACAAAAATTATGAATTGTAAATTATGAAGTATGGATTAAAATTATTAACTTAGCGTTTTATTTTGGATAGGTATATTTTGTAATGGGATTATTTAAGAAAATTATAGCAGGTGGTCTTGGATGGGCTTTGGGAGGACCTATTGGTGCGATTATAGGAGTAGCACTTTCATCTCTGTTTGATGGTGATAAGTCTTTTGAGTATCAGGGAGTTGATGGAGAATGCCACTCTTATGATGCTACTCGTAGAGCAAATGATTTTCAAGTAGTATTGCTTGTGTTGATGGCAGCAGTGGTGAAGGCTGATGGTAAGGTAGTGAAAGATGAATTGTCGGTTGTAAAACGTTTTTTAATTCAAAATTATGGAGAAGAGAGTGCTCGTGAAGCTTGGCAAGTTTTGAATCAGTTGTTGAAACAGAATATCGATGTTGCAAGTGTTGCTACTCAGTGTGGTTTGAATTTGAATTATAGTGTTCGTCTTCAGTTGCTTAATATGTTGTTTAGCGTGGCAGCTGGTGATGGAGTGGTGAATGAGGCTGAAGTTGCTATAATTAGAACTATTGCACATTATATGCGTGTGACAGAGGCCGATTTAGCATCTATTGCTGCAATGTTTACTAAACAATCTAATCCCGATTGGGCGTATCAAGTGCTTGAACTATCACCAAATTGTACTGATGAAGACATAAAAAAAGCATATCGCCGTATGGCAATGAAATATCATCCTGATAAAGTTAATTCATTAGGTGAAGAGGTGAAGCAAAGTGCAACTGAAAAGTTCCGTAAAGTGAAAGAGGCATACGACCACTTAAAGCAACAAAGAGGAATTTAGAAAGTTGAAATAAAATTTATTAGGTTCAATGAAAAAAATATTAACAATATTGACACTTGTTTTTTTGCTTGTGCCACTACAAGCAAAGAAAGATAAGAAATCAGAGGCTGATCAAGCCTTTGATGCGATGAAGCATATCGATATATATAATATTGTATTGCGTGAGTTGGAGATAAATTATGTTGATACTTTGAAGCATGATAAATTGCTTAAACTCTCGCTTGATCGTATGCTTTATGGTCTTGATCCTTATACATCTTATATCCCTGCATCTGACGAAGAAACTCTCAAACGTCTTCGTTCAGGACAATATGGTGGTATTGGTTCTATAATTACTCTTGTTGATAACAAACCATATCTCTCAGAGCCGTATTTAGGTATGCCTGCTCAAGCTAATGGTTTGCGTGCAGGGGATGAAATTCTTGAAATCGATGGTGAAAAATGTGAAGGTAAATCAATATCAGAAGTTAGTGATATGCTTCGTGGTAAGCCTCACACCGAGATAGTTGTCAAAGTACGTCGTGAAGGAGAAAAGAAACCAATCACAAAGAAATTCTTGCGTGATATAATCCAAATGCCGACAGTGCCTTATTATGTTAAAGTTGCTGATGGTGTGGGATATATAGTTATACTTGATTTTATTGATAGAACTGCGGCTGATTTCGAAAAGGCATTGGCTGAATTGGTTGAGAAGCATAATATCAATAAACTCATTATTGATTTGCGCGGTAATGGCGGCGGTTTGGTTGGTCAAGCAGTTGATATTGCATCTTTGTTTGTGCCAAAAGGAACTGAAATCGTTTCTATGAAAGGTCGTCACCAAAGCAATAATATAAGTTACAAAACCAAACGCGACCCTCTCTATTCTAATATGGATTTGTTGTTTTTGGTTGATGGTAATACCGCCTCTTCATCAGAAATTCTTTCGGGCGCAATGCAAGATTTAGATAGAGCATTTGTGCTTGGTGAACGTACTTTTGGTAAAGGTTTAGTTCAAAATGTGCGTGAATTGCCTTACGATAGTTATTTGAAAGTAACGACTGCAAAATATTATCTTCCATCTGGTCGATGTGTGCAAGCTATTGATTATGCCAATCGTCAAAATGGTACCACTCGTGTAATTCCTGATAGTCTTACAAAAGAGTTCCGTACTATCAAGGGACGTATTGTGCGTGATGGTGGGGGTGTTTTGCCTGATTCTGTTATTACAGAGGATATTACCTACAATATATCTCATTATTTGTATCTTAAACATATCTATTTCAAATATGTAAATCGTTTTGTTACTCAGCATCCTACAATTGTATCTGCCGATAAATTCACATTGACAGATGATGAATATGCCGATTTTTGCACTTTTGTTAAAGAGTCAGGTTTTACATATCAACTCGAAAGCAATCGCTATTTGCAAGAGTTGCAAGATATGGTAAAGATGGAGGGTTATGATGAGTTGACAAAAGATTTGTTCAATCAGTTGTCAGAGCAGTTAAAACCTGATGTGGAGAACGATTTAGTACGTTTCCGTGAAGACATACAAGAGATGTTAGAATTAGAGATTGTGAAACGCTATTACTATCAAAAAGGTGCAATAGAGTATGGACTCCGCACCGATAATTGGCTTAAAACTGCAATTTTGTTACTAATTACTAAAAAATAATCCCGAACCAACGTTCTTGATCGTATGGTGAAAAATGGCAAATCTTGTTACTCGCTACTAATTACTTGTTACTAAATATCTAATATATGAAACAACTTGAAGAACTTTTTGTTCAATACAAGCATTCCGCTCCTAAAAGTATAGAGGAGTTGCCTTCTTCTGGCTCAAACCGTCGTTATTTTCGTCTTACTGCCGATGATGATTCAACTATTATTGGTGTTATGGGTACATCAGAAGATGAAAATATTGCCTTTGTCAAAATAGCAGAACATTTTCTCCGTCAAGGACTTCCTGTGCCTGAAGTATATGGAATGTCTGAAGATAAAAAATTCTATATTCAACAAGACCTTGGTGATAATATTCTCTTCAAAATGACGGAGAAAGGTCGTACTTGTGGTTCATTCAATGAAGAGGAACGCGAAATGTTGCGCAAAACTATGGCAAAACTTCCTGCACTTCAATTCCTTGGTGCCGAAGGTCTTGATTTTAATGTTTGCTATCCTCAGCCTGAGTTTGACGAACGTATGATTTCGTTTGACCTCAACTACTTTAAATATTGTTTCCTTAAAGCAACAGGTATCGAATTTTCAGAAATCAAACTTGAAGATGATTTTCGTCGTATGAGCGACATCCTTATGCGTAGCACATCTGCCACATTCCTTTACCGTGATTTCCAATCTCGTAATGTAATGTTCTACAATAATGAACCTTATTTTATTGATTTCCAAGGAGGTCGCAAAGGCCCTATCTATTATGATGTAGCATCATTCGTGTGGCAAGCAAAAGCAAATTATTCAGAGGAATTGCGTGAAGAATTGCTCAAAACATATCTTGACGCCCTTCGTCAGTATATGCCTGTAGATGAAACTTATTTCCGTCAACAATTGCGTCATTTTGTGTTGTTTCGTACTTTACAAGTGCTTGGTGCTTATGGTTTTAGAGGCTATTTCGAAAAGAAACCTCATTTCCTTCAATCAGTACCTTATGCAATAGACAATCTTCGTCGTCTTCTTCGTGAGCCTTTCAAAGAATACCCATATCTTTCTCAAATACTCACAGAATTGACTCAAATGCGTCAGTTCTATGAAATGACACCAGAACGTAAACTTCAAGTAAAAATCTATAGTTTTGCTTATAAAAAAGGTATTCCAAATGATATGACAGGCAATGGTGGTGGTTATGTTTTCGACTGTCGTGCTATTAACAATCCAGGTAAGTATGAGCATTATAAACATTTCACTGGTCTTGATAAAGAGGTAATCAAATTCCTTGAAGATGACGGAGAAGTATTCAAATTCTTGGATAATGCCTACGAACTTGTAGATGCTCACGTACAACGTTTTATCGAACGAAAATTCACCAATCTTATGGTAAGTTTTGGTTGCACAGGCGGTCAACACCGTTCAGTCTATTGTGCCGAACGTCTTGCCGAGCATTTGAATAAGAAATTTGATATAAAAATCAAAATAATCCACCGCGAACAAGATATCGAAAAAGAACTTTAATTTAATGTGGAGTTAGGAATGAGGAATTAGGAGTTAAATGATTTAATTCTCAATTCTCAATTCTCAATTCTCAATTCTCAACTTCTCAACTCTCAACTCTCAACTTTCAATTTTCAACTCTCAATTCTCAATTCTTAACATTCAACTCTTAATTTATATTATGTCCCCCGAAGGAGAAATACAAGCGTTTATATTTGCAGCGGGTTTAGGTACTCGCCTCAGACCTATTACCGATACAATGCCAAAAGCATTAGTCCCAATTGCAGGTCGTCCATTGATAGAGCATGTAATTGAATCATTGCAATGTCAAGGAGTTAACGATTTTATCGTAAATGTTCATCATTTTGCCGAACAAGTAGAAGAATATCTTGCCGAGCGTAGCGACTTTGGTTCATTGGCAATATCTGACGAGCGTGATTTATTGCGCGAAACAGGTGGCGCAATCAAGTATGCCGAGCCTTTATTCAATGGCAACCCATTCGTTGTGCATAACGTAGATATTATAAGTAATGTAGATTTGCAAAATCTCTTGTCAATGCACCGCGAAACATCTTTGGCAACCTTATTGGTGAGCGATCGTAAAACACAGCGTTATCTACTATTCAACGATGATATGCGACTCGTAGGTTGGACCAATATTGCTACAGGCGAAGTCAAATCACCATATAAAGATTTGGATGTCAATGTATGTCGTAAATATGCCTTTTCAGGTATTCATATTATTGAGCCACGCATCTGTGGATTGATGACTAATTGGCCCGACAAATTTTCAATCATCGATTTCTATCTCGACGTATTAGCCGAGCAAGAGATATATGGTGTAGTTCAAGACAATCTTCGTATGATAGATGTAGGCAAACTCAACTCCCTCGACGATGCCGAAAAACTTCTCGACGAACTAAAAGATTAATGTATAATGTATAGTGATTAGTGTATAGTGATTAATGCCGAATGGTTCTTTATACTTTATACTCTATACTCTCAACTTATAATGATTGACACCCACTCACATATTTACGACCCAGATTTCGATTCTGATAGAACCGAAGTTGTTAATCGTGCGATAGAGGTAGGAGTAGAAAAAGTGCTTTTGGCAAACGTAGATACCTCAACCATCGAGCAAATGCTACAATGTCATCGCCAATACCCCGATTTCACATCTATGGCAATGGGACTTCATCCAACCAGTGTTAAAGACGATTGGCAGTTAGAGTTGCGAATCGTAGAGGATGCCTTGCGTGCTGGTGATAAGTATCATGCAATAGGCGAGATAGGTCTTGATTTGTATTGGGATAAAACATTTATTGCTGAACAGGAAAAAGCTCTTGAACAACAATTGGATTGGGCTATTTCACTCGATTTACCTGTTATATTACACATCCGAAAAGCGCATGCTGAAACCTTCAAAGTTCTCAACAAATTTAAAGGTAAAACAATCCGTGGCGTATTTCATTGCTTTGGAGGCGGAGTAGAGGAGGCTCGCAAAGCCGTAGATATGGGTTTTTTGCTTGGAATAGGAGGTGTAGTTACATACAAAAATTCAAATTTAGGCGAGATAATTACGCCTATCGGAATCAATCATATTCTCCTCGAAACCGATGCTCCATATCTCTCGCCAGTCCCTAATCGAGGCAAACGAAACGAACCATCTAATTTGGTCTATGTTAGAGACCATTTAGCATCAATTTTTCATGAAAATCCTCAAAAAATTGACGAAATAACAACCAAAAATGCACGTCAATTATTTAATTTTGATTAAAAAAACAGCTCAAAAGAACTGAAAAAACGTGAATTAGCAAGAAAATCAATTCGCTTTTCGTTGAAAATCAATGTTTTTGGTAAGTAGTAAAAAAAATAGGTAAAAAAATCCTAAAAATTAGTGCTTAATTCATGATTTTTTGCTAATTTGCAATCGATTTTGGAGCATTGCATAATATGGACTTATTGTGCACGTTTAGATGTAAAAAAAATCAAATCTCAGACATAAAATAATTAACTAAATACTAACTTAAAAAACAAAAAACAACAATGAAAAAATTCTTTGCAATGATGACTGTTGTAGCATTCCTTGGTTTTGGTGCTGCAAACGTTATGGCTCAAGAAGCTGAAGCTCCTGTAGCAAATGACACAACAACTGAAGCTGTAGTAGAGGAAGCTGCTCCTGCAGTTGAAGAAGTTGCTGTGGTTGAAGAAACTGCTGTAACTGAAGAACAATCTATGTATCAAGTTCTCAAAATCAAATTCATCGAGGGTGGTGCTGGTTTCATGTCTCTCGTAGTATTCTGTTTGATTTTCGGTCTTGCTCTTTCTATCGAGCGTATCATTTATTTGAATCTTGCTAACGTAAACACAAACAAACTTCTCCGTCGTATTGACGAAGCTTGGGCTAAAGGTGGTGTAGAAGCAGCTCTCGAA
>JAZOMI010000053.1:0-23072 GCA_045653825.1 Candidatus Aphodosoma sp.
ACTATCAGCGCGGAAATTCAATCCACACTCACAATAAATACAATCAAACGAACAAATCTTAGCCGTCTGATGCAAAAGATTAACACCCAACGAGCGTCCCAAACGACGACTCTTTATCGGTCCAATAATAATATCACTAAATAACATAATATAAAATTAAATAATTGTAGGGACGCTCGGCTCGAGCGTCCATTTAATAATCAAAAAACAAACATTAATTCTTATTTTTTGCAAAGTTACAAATAAAACTCGAATATCTAAAATCCCTAATAACAAAAAAAACATCTTTATGACTATTATTCCCTATAGCGACTATAACATATTTTTCACCAAAAGCTTCCCATATTCCACAAAAAATTCGTATCTTTGCAAAACCAAGTTTCAACAAAAATTATTCATTCTTAATTTTTAATTCTTAATTAACATAGTGGAACTAACCTATACAATCAACCAAATAGGAGAAACTGCAAAAGCCGTAGTCGCAGCAATGCAAGACGGTCAACTATTCGCCTTTTACGGACAAATGGGGGCTGGCAAAACCACACTCATCAAAGCCATCTGCCACGAACTCGGCGTCCAAGAAGAAGTCAACAGCCCAACATTCGCCATCGTAAACGAATACGAAGGCACACATCAAACAATCTATCACTTCGACTTCTACCGCATCAACCGTCCAGAAGAAGCCCTTGACTTCGGACTATACGACTACTTCGACTCAGGCAACATCTGCCTAATGGAGTGGCCCGAATGCATAGAACCCCTACTCCCCGACGACACTGTAAAAATCGAAATCTCAGTCATCGACGAAAACACCCGAAAACTAAATTTATAATCCCTCATACTACTCCTTAGATACAAGCAAACCACACCATCGATAATAAAAAAATCTCTGCAAACTTTGGTTTGCAGAGATTTTTTTATTATCGATGGTGAGTAAAACAGCTATTATTTAGCAACACGTTCGAGCCATTTAACCATACCAAGCATAACGCCCATAGAAATAAGACATACAGCAAGGAATACAGTCCAACATTGCCAGATTGGCCATGCGTTATACATCAATGGACCAACCCACAACATAAGGTTACCAAGAGCAGTTGCACCCAACCACAAACCTTGACAAAGACCAACCATATGACGTGGAGCCACTTTTGATACGAATGACAAACCAAGTGGAGAGATAAACAACTCAGCAACTGTCAAGAAGAAGTAAAGCACAATCAATACCCATGGTCCAGAAATCACTTTATCAGCAGGAGCCAAAGCTTTAAATTCATTAGCTGATGGATAACCCATTACATAAGAGTAAACAGCAAGGAACAAGAAAGCAGTACCTGCAATACCCATACCAATAGCAATCTTACGTGGAGTAGAAATAGCCTTTCCGCGTTTAGCCAATGAACCAAAAATAAACATGATAATTGGAGTAAGTACAATCACAAAGAATGGATTAAGTGCTTGCCAAATTTCTGGAGCAACCAATGATTGGTCAACAAAGTCACGAGCAAAAAATGAAAGTGACATACCATTTTGGTGGAACGAGAACCAGAAGAAAATAGCAATAAACAATACTGCAAACAAAGCCATAAGACGTTGTTTAATTTCAGCAGCCATAGCAGCTTTTTCTTCAGCAGTATATTCAACAACAGCAGAAGCCTCTTTTTTAGCAGGAGTTGGGAAAATACGTTTATTAGCGATAAAGATAATCAACGAAATTGCCATAGCAGCTACAGAAGCAATGAACGAGAAGTGAACTCCTTCGTTGAACACTTGGAGATATTGATTGCAGAAAGCAGTCATATCTTCAGCCCAAGTACCACCTACCGATTCAACCAATGCTTGCATATTAGCCAATTTATCAGCAGTCATAGCAGCAGCATTATTAATATATTCGTGGCAATAAGCAGGAAGAGCAGAATTGTAAACCAAACCATTAGTTTTCAACCACCATTCACGAAGAAGTGGAGCAACAAACGGAGCAACAACACCACCTACGTTAATAAACACATAGAAAATTTGGAAACCAGAGTCACGTTTGTCTTTTGCAATAGCAAGAGCCTCTTCGCCTTTCTTAGCCTCTTCAACTTCAAAGTTATCATACATTTGACCAACGATAGCTTGAAGGTTACCTTTAAACAAACCATTACCAAAAGCAATGAGGAACAAAGCAAGACAAGTAACAGTCAAAAGGAAAGAACTGTTTTGTGGAGTTGCAAGCACAGGAATTGACAAAATAACATAGCCTGAAGCCATGATAGCCAAACCTGTCATGATAGTACCTTTGTAGTTTTGAGTCTTATCGGCAATCAAACCACCAACAAGACTAAGAATATAGATACCAGCATAAAAAATAGAATAAATAAGACCCGCTTGACCTTCAGCAAGACCAAATTTAGAACAAAGGAACAACGCCAATACTGCGTTCATAATGTAGTAGCCAAAACGCTCACCCATGTTACTGAGTGCCGCAGCCAATAATCCTTTTGGATGACCTTTAAACATAAAAAATTAAATTTTAATTAGTTATTGATATTAGAATTAATTGATTTTCAATAATTATCCACGCACCAAAAATGCGATGCAAAGTTACAAAAAAATATCCAAATCACCAAATATCAGTTTTTTAGAGAAAATAAAAGGCGTATGCGTGTATCACTACACCCTACGCCCAACAAAATTATTATCTATTGTTTAACTTTAATGTTATCTAACCCATATTTTATATACATATTCTGTTTCACTTGTCAGAATTTGTACTATATAAAATCCTGTCTTTTGAGGTGCTTGAATCTGATTATTATTGCTGCTTAAATCAATCGAATTAACCAACAATCCAGTGAAGCTATATATATTCGCACAGCCACCATCCACATTTTGTATTAAAATAGGTTGCCCTTTATCAATGATTGTTGTCTGAAGCAACCAATCAGAATCATAAACATCTCCTACTGAAGTCTCAATATTTCCTGGACAAATTTCACAAGACCTCATAACCACCCCGTCATCAACACGTTTTACCTCTATATAATAACAATCTCCATATTTAAACACCTCATCATCGCCCAAATACAAATAAGAATCCTTCTCGTCTATCAATAAGGAATCATTTTTGTACCACTTATATTCATTAGCAACAAAAGAATAACCACCATTACTATCAGCGTCATAAACCGAAATCAAATTATCAAATTTAGGTTGCAAAATAGAAGAACTGTAATATACATCAAATTTAATTGGTATTGATATATCACCACAAATAGAAGTTGAATCAATAAAAACAAATTCTGCGGTATATGTATTTGGACGACAAACATCTGGCAAAACGATACTTAATCTTCTATTAACATCGTCAATATCAATATTAGTCTGGTTAACAAATCCCCAATTAAGAGCTAAAGTATCAAAATTAATAGAATACTTCTCTGGACCTCTAAATCCATCAAGATAATCAAAATAAAAATCCAAAGTATCTTGATCTGCACAGACTACCCCTTCTCGAATAGGGATATCAACTCCCAATGGGTCAATTTTAGTCAAATTCAAAACCACAACACTATCACAACCTCTCTTTGTATGCAACATTTTCTCGTAGGTACCAGAATCTTTATAGACTTCTCCCCACAAAATTAAGCTATCAGAACTACAAATAGTGGTATCAACATAAGTATCCTCAATTTTAGGTAAAAAAACAAGGTCTAATACTGTAACACTATCACATCCATATCGATTTTTAAGAATTTCGGTGTAAACACCAGACTGAGCTAAATATTCATTATTAAAAATTCGATAATCTCCAGCACAATACTCCTCATACAATGTGTCTAAATGGCCATGTATAGGCTCAACAATGATATTAATAGTGGTATCATGAGTACACACACTTGACAATCCCACTTCTAAATTCACAGACAAAGTATCTCCATTACTATCTACAACAAAGACAACGCTATCCATTTTAGATGAATACCAATTCTCCTCATCAATAGACCAATAACTATACTCTATTTTTTCTGATAAATCAACATATTCACCTTCGATTTTTGTACGAACAAGTCCCTTATTAATAAGTAATATTTTGTTTTCACAATTACTTGGAACCCATTTCCATTCAAAATTAGCAAAAGGGAAACGAGGATAAACTGAAGTAGACAAATCAAAACCACACCCCTCTTTATCAATATATTCAACTCTACAATCATAAGTCGCTGTATCATTGGCAGGAACAGAAAGAATTCTTTCTCTAGAAACCACAACATCAGGATTCTTTCTATTAGTCCATGTATAAGCAAATCCATCAGGCGCAACCATCTCCATATTAACAGATTCGCCACAACTAGTAGTTTTAATAGTAGCATCTACACAATCAAGAGTAAAATAAGCATATCCAGCATGCCCTTGTCGTTTACAATCTCGGGTTTCTAATCTGATCTTTATAAGTTGACCATGATATTGTTCAATATTCATACCTATAGAAGTCCAATCTTTCCAAACATAAGGTCCCGTTTTATTCCAATTAATATCATTATCTTCTGGTGTAAAATCAAATTTACCACAAGATGGATTCAAAAGATCTCCATTTTCATCAAGAATTTGAAGACCAAAATAAGGGTCTTCATCCGGGCCATGACCAGGAGCTTCAAGAACCACTGCATATTTCATCAAAATAATTTTAGCATCCAAGGTATCTACCATATATTCAAAAACAATAGCTTCAGATTCTGCTCCCACAGCCCAATTACCAAGTCTAACTGAAACAAAATTTTCGTCAGGTATCAATTTCAACTGATTACCTGTACGAGGATCAACAGCCCCTTGAGTCCAAATCACTTGATGACGGCTACCTATCGACGTTTCGCCATTAGATAAGGCCCCAGCACCATAACGTCCTATTTTTGTGGGCACTAACTGATTTAAAGAAGCATCATTCACCAAACAAGTAACAGTAGGTGTATCTAAATGAATAAAATCAATACAATGATTATCTGGTATATAGCAAATTGCACTTGTCATAACCCAAGCACTAACATCCTCATCTTTTTCCCCATTTCTACCTCTTACTCTTATATCATAAAGTCCTTCTTCTAAGCCAGTTAATTCAACTCTATTCTGTTGTTTTGCATCTGCACTTAAATTTGGCATAGAAACCCATTTCTTACCTGATAATCTATATTGTACATCATAAGATAAAGCACTACCACCCCATTCAACAACAATTGTTGTATCGTGAGAAGAGGCAGTAAGATCGGTAGGTCGTGGGGTATTTCTCAATGTTATTTGCAAATTATCAAGACAAATTGCCATAGGCTCCTCTCTATCTACATTTTGGTTCCTATTTTGCCAAACAAAGATTATATAAAACTCATCCCCCCCCTTAATCTTATACTTAGATTCATTAGGAGAGGTCCATGTCTGCCATTTCCGAGAAGAATACAATGTTGCATCCGCATTACCTAAAGCCCAAGTTCTAGGAATAATACCCTTATTAAGGGTTGAACCTATGTTATTTATGTTAAAGCGATTTGGATCTGCCGATTTAAAGTAAAAATTAAGCATTATATTGTCTTTTTCTCCCATACATTTCCAATCAAAAGCAATATCTATAGACACACCTTTTTTGTTAATGCTATCAAGGTATGATGGAAATTTTATCTTTCTATAAGCAACCACAATATTCTGTTTTGCTCCAAAAGTAGTTGTTTTACCTGTATCACATGAGATATACATAGAATTATAACCACTACTATACTCAAGATTACCTATCTTCCATCTATCTTGACAGAGAGCAGAATCAGGACCAAAATTTAAATTCCATTTACTAATTTCTACAGAATCTTCAAAACCACAATCGTATGGTATTGATATCTCATCCTGAGCAAAGATACTAGCACTAAATATCAACAAAAAAGATAGTATTATACCTATTTTACTTTTTCTCATATTCATAATTATCCAAAACGAATTAATTGATACAAACTTGCTTTATTTCTCGGTGTCCATCTTCAAATATAAACTCCAACAAATAAATTCCATTCAAACCAGTCGATTTAATATTATTGTAACCTTCTGATATAAAATATTCCTCAACTAAAAATCCATTTAAAGTCCATATATTCATTTTGGCATTCTTTGTTGCTTCGACAGAAGTTCCACCTTCAACATTAAATACAACAACACGACTATCAGAAGCAGAAGAATTATCCAACAAGTCAGCGACACAAGTCATAACAGAAACACCATCAGAGGCACGAGTTAATAAAACTGCATATTGAGCATCAAAATCCAAACCATCTTGCATATAGAATATTGAAGATGTCGCACCCTCTATAGGATTACCATTTTTATACCATTGGAAAGATATAAATTCATAACCACCATTATAATTCTCATTTGTTACAGCCAAAACATCCCCCCAACGTTGCACAACAATATCTTTAGGATACAAAATATGCATAGGAATCGTTTTACGTTCATCACCACAAGCCTTTTCGCCAAAATCCAAATTCAAAGTATAATAACCTGGTTTAACCATCTCTGGCATCGGAAGAACAACAACATCACTTTGAGATTCAACATCTGCCATTACAGAATATACACTATCACCAAAGTCGATAGAGGCTTCACACATGGCTAACAATCCTGACGTTTTTTGATAAGGAATCAATACCGATGCATCGCCACCACAAACAGAAACTAAAGTATCAAAATCTAAAATCAAAGATTCAGAAACAACAATATCCAAAGTCACAATACTATCACACCCATTCACAGTCGTATCATTTGCATAATACTTACCTGTTTCTGTTATACGTTCTCCATTAAAATAATACTCTTCATGACTACAGATAGTATCAACGATAGTAGTATTAATAGGCTCAAATACTGACAATTTCAAAACACTAATACTATCACATCCTGAAGCTGTTGTCATAGTATCAGGATAAATACCTGCATTGAAAATATATTCTCCATTATAGAGGTAAGGTGTACCTTTACATGTAGAAGCATAAAGTGTATCCAAACTAGAACCAACTTCAGGTAAATTAAGAGTAATTACAGTATCGGCAGCACATTTTCCATCTGCAATACCCGCAGAAAGAGTAACAGTATAAATACCTCCCTTAGAATATACGTGAGTCGGATTTTCATCATAAGAGGTTGTTCCATCACCAAAATCCCAAAAGAAAGATTCACACTCCTCTTCAGTTCTGACGACTGCATGTGTCACTTGATTCTCTCTAACAATACAACTTGTATTAGTAAACGAAACAATATTCTGGCAATCAACAACCGAATGTGCATAATTAGCGCCAGCATGAGGCCAACGCAAAGTTGCCGCAGCCGTTAAAGTATAATAACAATTTGTATTGGTTGGCTGTATAACATCCAAATAATAAGTCAAAGTATCATCTTGCGTTATAGGAAAATCTTTTTCTGTAGATAAAATAGAATCTGGATCAGAAGGCAAATACCATCTATACTTAAAACCCTCTGGTCCTTTAAAAACACTAGTAGGAGATTCACCACAACCTAAGCCTTCAATCTTTCCACTAGAACAACCAAGAGTAAAATAAGCATAACCATAGTGTCCACTCTGAGCACAATCATAAGAGGTCAAATTAATTTGCAAACTTTGTCCATGATATTGAGCTAAATTAATCGCAACTGTAGTCCAATCTTTCCAAACCCCACCTGGATCTTCTTCCGCTAAACCATAAAATGAGTGCCAAGACGAGTCATTTGTATCAAATCCTGCTGCGAAATGCGCTTCACCACAACCAAACTTATCTAATTTTTTCCCTTCTTTTAAAATACTCAAAGAAAACCTAGGTTGAGTCTCTTGTGGCACATGACCTGGATCTTGCAAAACAACAGCATAATTTAACAATAATACACCTCCTTTTGCCGAATCGACAAGATAGTCAAAAACAACACCCTCAGCTTCTGCACCAATATCCCAATTACCCAAACGAACCGATGCCAATTCACCATCAGGCACTGTTTTCAAACCATTATTTGTACGTGCATCATACTCTGTTGTATCACTATGTATAGTGTGACGACTAAATTTAGATTTAGATCCTTTATCAATAACACCTTTCTTTTTGTTAGGTTTTGTAACATCCCCATAAAAACAATTTTGATTTGTCAAACTTAGATAATTTATACACCTAATATCTGGAAAATATAAAAAATGCTCTTTTGAGATCCAAGCACTATGGGCACCATTTCCACATTTAGAACGGAGGAAAAAGACCTTAGCCCCCTCAACCAAACCTTTTACCTCTAAATATTTATCAGTAATATCTTTATATTCTACCCATGTCGAAGTTCTGTAACAATAAATCTTTACATCATAACTTATAGCATCACCTGCCCACGACAATAATACATCTGTACCTTTTGGATTAACCCTAAAATCAGTTGGTCTATTACATAAGCCAATCTCTTGAATATTTATATTATCAATAGAAGCTCCAGGAAAAGCCTCTGTTATATTATTATTCCAAACAAAAACTAAATAATGAGGCGTACCATCTGAATGTATAGCTCTATCAGCCACAATACTATTCCAATTTTGCTCTATCAAACGAATAGAATCAGAAAACTGTATAGCATGAGCCAACACAAAAGATTGCAAATAATACGTCGTAGTAGAATATAAATTCACAGTATCTGGTATCCAACAAACATATAATCCATCATTATGATTTAAAGAACCACCAGCCTTCCAATCAAAAGACAACTCATAATCACCTTCTTCTAATATAATTTTACGCATCGCAAGAACCGACACGCTCTGACCTTCATAATCATTAGATAACCCATCTTTCGAAACAAACAATCCGTTTGAACCACCATTAGCACCAAACTCTCCAATATACCATTTATTCGCACACCGATCCGCATAAGGACCAACCCTCAATTCCCAATTTTTATGCTCTGCTTCATCTTCAAAATCTGTCTCATAACTCTTCGATGTAACAATTGTTTGCGCAAAAATAGACTCTACAAACAATGCCACTAAAAAAAGAAATAAAAATTTATATATTGTTTTCATAATAAAAAAGATAAAAAACATCGTCAAGGGCACAAGCCCTTGAACGATGTTAGATTTTAATTATTCAACTATCAACTTATCTGAATAACATTTACCATTGCCAGTAACAATACGGACAATATACATACCACGTTCTTGCAATCCACCAATTTCAATTGGATAGATAGAAGGAGTATCTACATATACACATTGACCAATTGCATTAAACACTTCAACCCTCATACCATCACGTTCTTCTGCACTAAATTCAGCGTTAATGTAAATAGTTCCATTTACTGCAACCGGGTTAGGAACCATTACTAAGTCAACAGTATTAACATTATCGATAGCATCTGCAAGTTCCACTATCAATGTATGAATAATTACTTCTTCACAATTTCCTGTTTTAATAACAATAGTATCAACATATGTATCAGGCAAAGTTGATTTGTCATAATACAAGCCTTTATACTCATATGGAAGTTCATCTGTTGTAATTCTTTTTTCGATGCGAGTTGTATCTCCTGTCAATACAGTAAGATTCAATGTAATTGTAGAGTCACAACCTTCAACAGATGTCAATTTGCGTAGATGAACACCTGAGGTAGTAATATTTTCAAATCCATATTCATTATAAGCCTCTCCTGCACATATTGTAGTATCAATTGTTTGACGATAATCAGGAAGGACTGTTACATTAAGAAGTACTATAGAATCTGCGCCATCAGTAGTTTTGAATGTTTCAGTATAATTACCAGATTTAGATATAGTCTGTGAACCAAACTCATATGTTGCACCAAAACAGAGAGTAATAGAATCCACTGCAGATACATCTTTAATCACATTGAGATACAAAGTTAATGTTGAGTCACAACCATCGACAGATTTCAAAGGTAAATCATATTTACCATCTTCGGTCAAACCTTTAAATCCATTTTTACTATAAACTTCACCATCTTCAAGTACGGCCACATCATAAATAGTATCACGATAATCAGGAAGTACAGTGACATGAATAGTTACGAGAGAATCACAACCATCGGCAGTTTTGAATACTTCTTCAAAATTACCTGATTTTGTTATAACTTGATCACCAAATACATACTCTCCACCGAAACAAACATTTACATATTCATCATATCTCAAAATATCCTCAACAGTAAGAATAAGAGTTGCTATAGAGTCACAACCAGTTACACGCGATTCTAATGTATCTCTATAAATGCCACTACGATTATACTCTTTACCATTCCAAATACGTTTGTTACCAAAACAGATAGTATCAACTTCAGTTGTAACAATAGTAGGAATAACACCTAAATTCAAAATAACGATAGAATCACAACGAGAAGAAGATCCGAGCTTACGTTTGTAAACACCTTCAAGAGTCAAACCTGTAAATCCATTATCATTATAAGGTTTACCTTCACAAATGTTGTCTGTTAATATAGTTTCTTTAACTTCACATACATTAATTTCGACTGTCAAAATTGTATCTTTTTGAGAATCGTCATAAGTAAGCATAAGTTTATTAAACATATTAATACCCAAATTCATTTCATTAGATTCTACAAAGAATTGATCGTCTTCATAATCGAGATATTCACAGAGATCACCGCCTGAATATTTTTTTCTAGCATAAGTATTGATATGAACATTATCTAGGTGAATTTCAGACGATTTCAACTCAGTGTAATAACAGAAACCTACTTGAATATTCTTTCCTTTATATTGAGATAAATCAATAGAATATTGTTTTCCTGTATTAGGTATCTCCTCATAAGAATAATCAAATTTAACTCCATGAGCATCACCCCAAGTAACAGTATTGTTAAGTTTCCAAGTTGCACCACCATCAGTAGAAATAAGCACAGCGAATGGAGGGAAGTCGCCAACAAAAACTTCTGAAACCGATCCATTTTCTCCCTTGGCTGTTCTTGCGAGGTCAAATACAAGATGTTGATCTTCATTATCTTTAAGAGTAATAACAGGAGTAAACAAATATGAGAATTTATAAGTATCATCGCCTCCTTTCATACTCATGTGATTAGTTGTGAACATACCTTCATTGAACATAGGTACACTAGCTAACCAACCATAATTAGTTGTAGCATTAGGAGTATAAGTTTGAGGGAAACCCTTTTCAAAAATATAATCATAAGCAGGATAATGAGCAAACACCCATTCTTCCAAGTTCATTGCAAGCGTATCTCTATCGAAGTTAGCATCAAAACGAACTCCTGTTGTTGTTTTGAACATAATAGATTGAGACCATTCCGAACTATCAATTACACTACACAAAGCTTTAACTCTCAAACTATATTGAGTCAACGGAGACAATCCCTCTATTTTTAATATTCTACTAGCAATAGTATCACGACGAACAAACGAAGCGTCATCTGCAGATGTAACTTCAACAATGAAATTAGGCTTTCTATCATGATCAACTTCCACTTCAACAGAAGTAGATTTCAATTGTTTAACCATAAGATTACGAGGAACATCACATGACATATTAGGAACAATTGAAATATCATCAATATAGATACTACTATATTGTTTATTATCTGCAGTTGTGCCATATTTTTCAAGTCTAAAGGCAATAAATTTACCTTTAGCTTTATCCAAATCAACTACAGCTTGCCACCAACCATCATCGCCAGAAGGGTCTTTTGCTGGATCTGCAAGATTTTGACTACTTGCATAATATTGTTTATAATTATATAAATACTCAACTGTGTCAATAGCAACAAATGTAGAAGGATCATTTGGATCTGTCATTGTACCAACAGTAATCTTAGCTATATTTTGACTATTAGCTGCATCTTTAAAGAATCTATTATAATTAGCAGCACGTGTAGGCATAGTAAATTGTGCTGTTAAAGAAGCACCGTTATTACCAAAATGATGATGGAACGTTCTCATATAGAATACAAGACGTGAATTTTCCAACGAACCTACATAAGGCATTGCAACAGTCATATTTTGAACTGGATAATACGAAGTAGTGCTTCTAATAGCATCAGAGAAATACAAAGCATGCTCACCTGTTCTTGCAAAAATCTTCGTAGAATTTTTAGCTCTATTCTTCAAAATAGTAGGATAGAACTCATATAAGTAATCTGAAGAACTAGATGGATTTACATAAGCAAACGCCAACTCTTCTTCTGATGTTGTTTTAGTTCTTGTAAACCACTTATGGAACAACGAAGTCTTAGATGCAGAAGAACCATTAATATTAGTACCAATACATTCATCAACAAATGGAGGTGTATATATACAACCATCTTCTTCGAAACTAAATACATAACCTTCAGTGAAAGGTCCTGGATAAGTTTTAAATTTCAAAGGTTCAGACCAAGGACTAAACTCTTCAGCAGAACACATAGAACGAACATAAACATAATATTCTGTCTCTGGAGCTAACTCTTTAAGAGAGATATTAGTAGTCGCTACGGTATTAGCTGACACGATTTGAGATTGAGTTGCTTTAGATGGATTTACATCTGCATTAAGCACTTTAACTTCAAAATTATTTGCAGCTTTACCAAAAACAGACCAACTAATTTCTGCTTCATTATGAGCGCAATCGTCAAGAGCAACATTATAAGGAACAGGACAATCGGCTTTAATGATAGAAACATTGTCAATCGCAGCAGCACGAACACCATCTTTTGTAATAGTATTACCATACCAGAAGAATACAAGACGATAAGAACCTTCTTGCTCTTTAGTGATAACAATGTTGCTAGATTTATTTTGCCATTGTTCAGCCAATGGTAATTTAATATCAGTACCCATTAAAGCTGTATAGTCATAAATACCTATTCTTTCAGAGTTAGACAACTCAATCCAACCTTCTGGCATATCATATTTAGAAGATATAGATTGCAACATGTCAATAGAAGCTCCTGTTTCGGCGCTAGTAACTTTACTACCTGAAATAATAGCTGTAGCAGGTACTAAACCAGCACGGATATAATCACTATGATTAACTGATTTATAATTAGCAATAGGATTTTGTCTTGTTCCAGGACAAACCCAATCAAACGAGATAGTATAAACACCCTCTTTGAGTTCGAAGAAACGATAAGCCCAAGCTATGTTGCCCAAGTTTTTATTTTTTGGAGACAATCCATTATCACCTGAAATATAAAGAGCATTATCTGTATTACTCAACTTATCTGCAACCAAACGAGCGCTATCAAGACCAACAACCCACTTATTGTTATCAATGTTAGTAGTGAATCCCCATTTACTAATCTCTTCTTGATTACTAAAGTCAACAACATGAGGGAAAGAAGTAACAACTTCACCTAAAGTTACGAATGACACTACATCAGACCAGAAAGATTTATCTGTTTCAGAACACAAAGCACGAACATAAACATCATACTCAGTATTTGCGGTCAAAGATGTGATAGTAACTGTTTTTTCTGTAACTTCAACAGAAGCACCCTCTTTTTCTACATCAAAACCTTTCACGCCATATTTAACTTCATATTTAGGAGCACCTTTTTCGTGTTCAAATGTAATTACCATAGAATTATCTGTAACTGTTTTTTGAACAACAGAATTAGGACGCATACAAGATTGAAGTTCTTCAATAGCAACTTTATCAATATAGAAGAACATATCTGTTGCAGTAGTACTAGGACTACTTACCTTTGTCGCAATATAATTTTGATAAGCTTTGAAAGCGATATATTTACCTGTTCCTATATAATTTTCAAAATTAACAGTACAAGTAGTACAACCTTTAGCAGCTCCAACCACTGTATCTACAGGAACAAAAGTAGCATCAATATTATCTAAATCACTAACAATACCGACAATACAATGTGCTGCACCTAGAGAAGACGACCCTTTTGTATTTTTATATATAAGAGCAGTAAGATTGAAAGATAAGATAAGTTTACTTGGATCTTCTACTATCAATTTTGGAGAAACTAAGTAATTAGCAAGGTTTTTCTTGGTTGACATAAGCACACCTTTAGTTCCACTACAAACTCTTACATCTGCATGCACATTTTTACTAGATTCAGTTACATAAGGATAAGAATTATCATTTTCTGCATATAAACCATGCCAATTGTCAGGAATTGCACCTGCAAAACCATATTCAAGATTAGTTTCAAAATCGTCAGAGAAAGGCAAAGAAACCTCTTCCAATCCTGTAGTAGAAACTACGATTGGTAGTGACCAAGTTTGACAATCCTTATTTTTTATTGGACGAGCATAGAAATAATAGTTAGTATTTGGAGCCAAACCAGAAACAACAACTTGACCAGAAGTAATAGGAGTAATTGCTGGCAATGTAGTACCATTCAATTCTTTATCTGTAGCTAATTTTGTAGAATATTTAATCTCGTAATTAGCAGGAATTGAAGACAAATTCAAAGTGATAGAATTTGAAGTAGCAGTCGATGACTCAAGTATAAAACGAGGACAATAAGAGATACGTTCAAATGATATATCATCAACATAAACACCATTTTGTTTACCTAAATTTGACCATAAAACTAAATGCTTACCTTGTTTTGTTGGGTCCTCATAAGATCCACTATAATTTTCCAAATATACTTCATAAGGACGCATTTCCATAGAGATATTTGTAACAGTATCAACAGGAACAAAAGAAGTAGGATCAAGAGGATTAGTAGCAATAGCAACGATAAGAGCTCTTGCATGATCAGCTCCAGCAGCAGTTTTATCAGCATCAGGAGCAACACCGAGTGATAATTTTAATTTATACTTAGTAAAATCATCAACAACAATAGGAGGAGAAACTGCAACAGCACCAGTATTTCTTGGTTCAAAATACAATCGTTGATTAGATACTTTAGAAGTATATTTAGTAGCTATATTAAGCAAACCTGTCTCTTTAATAAGATCATTAGAAGAGGCAATAGTCCAACATTGAGGAGTAGTACCATCATCTTGTTTAAACATCTCTGTGAAAGAGTCTATACTTTGAGGAGCACAAGTTGCTTGGAATTTATATTCAGCAGTCCAAGGAGTAACTCGACCATCACAATAACCTCTAACATATACGTAGAATGCTTCAGTTTCACCATCATCAACAACGTTAACATAATTTTGATTAACAGTGTCTAACACAATGATAGAAGGACGAATAGAATCAAAATTATTTTCCAAAGCAATGAAATCATATAAATCAAAAGGCTCTCTAGTTACAAGTGCAATACAAGTTGTAGCAGGGTTCTCTTTTGCAGGAGTCCATTCTACTTTATAAGGACTAGAAGTACTAGTAGTTTTCACTGCAACAGGAGCATTACAAGAAGGGGCATAATCAATAACTACATCATCAATAAATATAGAATCTGTAGATTGCATTGTTTGATACAATACAATGTACTCACCTGCAAGAGGCTTAGGAGATCTAAGACTTAATACATATTCTTTCCAATTTGTAGTTGCACCACGATCAGGAGTACCAGCTGATACAGTTTGAATTGCTGTTAAATTTTTTATACTAATATTATTAGGATCAGAAACTACAGCAACTCCAATAGTATGGCCCGTACCTGAAGTAGTCATAGCCTTAAATGATACTTGCAAATTTTCAGGAGCAACATCCATTTTTGGGAAAACAATATAATCCATGTTATTTCCTGAATATGAAGTGGTTGTACCATTAGGACCAAAAACCAAAGAGTTACCAACAAATGAATTTTTAGCAGAGAAATAAGGATAGAAGTGAAGGTATTCGAGCGGAGTATCTTCGCTCCATGAATTAAGATCGCATTTCATTCGCACCGATGTATACAAACATTCACCTGCAAACACAGATTGTTTATCACCTGTTATAAACGAATCAAAGTTTTGAGTGTAAGGTATAGCGTAAACATCTTTACATTCTGTTCTGAACGAGCGAGGCTCAGCCCAATCAACAGCAACACCCTCACAAATAGGTTTAATCCAATAGAAATATTCCACATTTGGATATTCTAAACCTGAAATTTTAACAGAAGGAGTTGTTACTTCTTGGTCAAAAATAAAGTTATAGTTGTTTACTGTATCAAAATTAGCTTGATTATATTTAGATTTAGCAACCTTAACAGCCCATTTACTGCTACCATTAGCATTCCAAGATATAGTCGCATTTTCAGATATAGAACCTTCGGCAGTTACCTCAATTTCAATAGGAGATTTACATGGTGATAATTTAGAGAATACTATATCATCTATAAAACATTCATTTTTATAGTTACCTGAAGTTTTAGTGCCAAAAGCTCCACCAAAGTTATCTATTTTGAATGCCAATAATTTATGCTTAGGATCTACATATTTGCTAAGGTCATATTCATGATAAGAATAATAATTATTTGGCATTATCGTATCAATAGGAACAAAACTATTCATATCTCTTGCATCAGCAACAAAACCGACATAGAACACTGCAGGATAAGAATAACCATCTCGACGTGTTGCATAGAAAGCAAACATAGTAGAATCCAAATCTACTTCAGGAAGAACTACAACAGAAACTTGATTATCAAATTCCAAATCTGAAGACATACACATTTCATATCTAGAACGAGGAGTTGGTTGAAGTGCAGCACCATAAGGAGCTTTAACTGTTACACTATCACTAATAATAAGAGGATTGCGATCAGCTCTAGAGACCATAGGAAGCATTTCAGGAGTAAGAGTTACAAAATGGAAATCGTGAACAGCAATATCTTCTCTTGTATTAAAATCAATCATATAAGGAAGATTATCAAACGAAATCTTCATTGGCATTCTAACTCGTTTAGCTTTAGACCAAAGACCTTTATTTCCACCTTTGATAGCACGTACATAAACGTAAACATATCGACCAGAAGGGATATTTGCTACAGTGCCTAAATCTGAAATTGTACTTTGAGCTAATATCATAGCAGGATCTGCTTGGCCTACATTAGCATCAAAATCTGTACTAGCCACCATTACTTCATAATTATCGTAAGATTGTAAGAAATCTAAAGTAATAGAAGTAGCAGAAGGAACAATAACATCAAAACTAACTTTAGAAACAGCAGGACGCTCTTCAATAGCTAAATTATCTATAGCAAAGATATTAGATTTTGGGAAATCAGACAAGAATGTAATAAATTTACCGTCACCATCATAATTTTCAAAAGAAACAGTATATTCTTCATACGTAAAAGGAGTTGTAATATTCACAGTATCAACAGCCTCAAAAGTAGAAAAATCATCTTGAATAGACATTACACCCACAATAATACTTGATTGATCACAAAGATGAGGGAAACGGAAAACACTCTCAAATGAGAGTTGTAAAGAATTTACAGGAACTGTAACTTCTGGCAAAGAAACATAAGATACTTGCCCTGCAGGAATACCAGTATTACAAGGATAATTAGTAGCTTGCCATTTTGTAAACATTAAGCTATAAGAACCATCTTCAGAATAAGATGTCAAACTTGATGTTGCATTAGTATTAACATAAGGTTTATAGATACCATCCGAAGCACTATAAGAGTACCATCCATTGAGATAAGAAGGAACACTAGCAAGAGTCTTAGGAAGATTAAAATCTTGATAATAAGGGATCTTAATTGTATTTGGAGTAACCAAAGTAGTATCATACCAATCACTCGCTTCATCTTCACAATTAGATTTAATATAACAATAGTAAGTTTTTCCAGCTTCAAGATTATCCAAGCCCATGAAAACACTTTCTGTTACAGTATCTAATACTAAGCCTGAAAGAGAAGATGAGTTGAGTTGTTCTTCAGTAAGTGGAGTTCTAGATACTTTAACATCGAAACTTTCAGCATCATAAGAACCATCCCACATGAAATCAATGCTATCATTAGATATACTTGTTATCGCAAAACCAAAAGGTTTGAAACAACTAGGAGTTGAACGAATTTTAATATCATCAAGAACAACGCCATGACCTAAATTATCAACAGCTTCAAACGCAATTTGACAATATTCAGATGGTGGCAATTGTATTGTCCTTGTAGTCCATTTTGAGATATAAGAGTCATAAAGGAAAATTTGAGTCCACTCAGCATCAGCAGCACCACGATACAAAACTCTGAGAGTATCATAATCGCCAGTCCATTTATCTTGCGCATGAGAAAAAACAAGAATTGGCTCAAACAACTCAGTAATATCAACTGCAGGTAAAATCAAACGAGTAATAGCTCTCTTTGTTACACCTGTTGTATTACGAAATGCAATACGTTTAGCGCCATCAAAAGCGCCTTTTGGATGTGACAAACCATCACCAGACTCAATAACCCAATTAATATCACTATTGATATTTACTTGGGTCCATCCTTCTGGAAGTCCTCCTGTTACATTTTCAAAACTTTCATCAATAACAGAAGCATACACTTTGTCTAAATTTTGTGCTAAAAGGACAAAGGGTAAAAAGAACATTGCCACAAAAGCAAGCATTCTTTGTAGTTTTCTTTTCATAAATTTTAGATTTAAGTTAAACATTAAATATTAAGTATTAAGATTCTTCAAAAAAAACAAAAAAGGCAACTGACACAAAAAAGCATCAGTCACCTTATATAATATATCTACAATTCAAAACAAAATTTAACGCATTGCCCCCCCCCAAATAACATTTGTTAACACATCATCATGATCATATAAATAGACTTCATTCATGATAGAAACTATTTAATTTTTTTATAAAAATACATATAAAATGTAAATTCGCCATAATCGTGGCAAATTTACAAAAAAACTTTATATAAACAAAACTTTTATTAAAAAATTTTTAAAATATTCACAAAACACTATAATATTATTACTATCCGCTAGAAATTCTATCACTACAATCCACAAAAGCGAATCATCTACAAAAAGTAGGGACGCTCGGCTCGAGCATCCGCTTATAAAAACAGATATACACAGCTCACACATTCACCCACCAATAACGTAGGGACGCACGGCTCAAACGTCCGTAAAACAAATACAATAAAACTACACACAATGTAGGGACGCTCGGCTCGAGCGTCCGCTTATAAAAAAAACACCATCAAAAAAAAGACTGCATCGTAAATCTAATTACGACACAGCCTCCTCCTTATTAATATATCAAAATAATAAATTATTTTGTTGCACTTTCGAGACGTTTCATCATTGAGAAAATAAACAAAGCAGAAATCAAGCACAAAGCTACAAGAATAGTCCACAATGCCCACAATGGAAGTCCACCCCAAAGCATACCGATAACAGACACAAGGTAGTTACCAATAGCAGTAGCAGCAAACCAGCAACCCATCATAGCACCTTTAAGTTTTGGAGGCGCAACTTTCGATACGAATGAAATACCCATTGGCGAGAGGAACAACTCAGCAAATGTCAATACCAAATAAGTAGAAATAAGAAGGTTTGGAGATGTTTTAGCAACAGTAGCACCTTCAGCCAAAGCATCAGGCGTAGGCAAGCCGAGTGAACCTACTGCCATGATAACGAAACCAAGAGCAGCGATAAACATACCGATACCAATTTTGCGAGGAGCCGAAGGTTCTTTACCAACTTTGGCCAAAGCACCAAATACAGCCATAGAAACTGGAGTCAATGCTACCACGAAAAATGGGTTGAATTGTTGGAATGTTTGAGGAAGAATTGCAACATTAGCATCGCCAAGAGCCAAATATTGATAAACAACACCTGCAATAGCAGCAACAGTGATTACAGCAGCGATAACTTTACCTTTAGCTTTTTCTGATTGGAAAATAGCGAACAAACCATACACAGCAACCACGATAAGCACAAGATTCCAAATATTGAAACCGATACGAGAGAAACCTTCAGCAAAAGATTCAGTATAGTCGCGAGCAAAGAAAGTAAGAGTCAAACCATTTTGGTGGAATGCCATCCAGAAGAAGATAACCACAGCAAACACAAGCATCAATGCAGTGATACGAGCCTTAGTTTGAGCTGGTGTGAGTTCTTGAACAGCAGCTTGGTTGCCAGAAGCAGCAGCTTGTTTAGCATTAACGTCAGCATGTTTAAACCATGGACGGAAGCCAAGATAAATAGCCATCGAAAGCACAAGAGAAACACATGCAACAGCAAAACCCCAGTGGTAAGCGCCATAAAGTTCAGTAATATAAGTGTTAGCAAAAGCAGTAAGGTCGCCTGTGAAAGCAGCTTGTTGAGAAGCAAGTTCAGTAAGACGATCAGCAACAGTCATGTCGCCAGCAAGATATTTGTGGCAAAGTTCAGGGATTGCACCATCATAAGACAATTGAGCTTTAGCCATAAAATACTCAGTAATTTTGGTAGCTGCAGTTGGAGCAAACATAGAACCAATGTTGATTGCCATGTAGAACAAAGAGAATGCCGCATCGCGTTTTGATTGATACTCAGGAGCATCATAAAGGTTGCCCACCATTACTTGAAGGTTACCTTTAAAAAGACCAGTACCGAGGGCAATCAAAAACAATGCACCAAACATTGCAATTTTACCATCAACACCATTTGAAGCAGGAATAGCAAGAGCTACATAACCTGCAAACATAACGATGATACCAGTAACTACCATTTTGCCATAACCAAATTTGTCGGCCAAAATACCACCAAGCAAAGGCAAGAAGTAAACTAAAGCCAAGAAACCAGCAAAAATGTTAGAAGTGGCAACTGCAGAGAAGCCGAATTTAGCTTGCAAAAACAATGTGAAAATTGCAAGCATGGTGTAATAACCAAAGCGTTCGCCTGTATTAGCCAACGCCAAAGCATAAAGTCCTTTTGGTTGTCCTTTAAACATAATTTAAATAATAATTAATAATTAGTGATTAGTTATTTATTGTAAAAAATATATAGGCTATAGAAACGATAGAAACTATATAATTATGAATTGTGCATTATGAATTATGAATTGTGAATTATGAATTGTGAATTATGCATTGTGCATTATGAATTGTGCATTGTGCATTAATAAAAGGGTTAGCATACATTTCGAGAAGTTTATGCCAGAGATATTCCTCATCTTTATTAGGTATATTGATTTTGGCAAGTTGCCCACGAAGATATTTTTCTGCCATTGCACGCTCTTCTTGAGTATCAGCATTAGCATATTGAGCATTACCAGTCAATTGCTCATACGCCCAACGATTGATTGGGTAAATTTGATACGCCGAGTGAATTTGACGGTCACACAAAGCACATACCGCAGCTGCTTGGTCCTTCTTATTCATACCACTTGCTGCAATTTCGTCAAGCTGAGGATTGATACTTGGTGTGAAAGCATAATGCACACGACCTTTCCAGCCCATAATACCTGTCTGCATACTCAACACATCATCAGCTTTTGACTTCTTATAATCGGCATTATCGCGCTTAAGTTGAAACTCTGCTGCTTTGAGATAATCACAAGGGTCGAACTCGTATGAAATCGATAGCGGACAAATATTCAATGTCTTCAAATTCTCGATTAAATCGGCTTTTCCTGACAGCGCCAACATCTTAATAAGACTCTCTTGAGTGCGGTCGTTAGAATCCTTAGCACGACCTTCACGCTGAGCAATCCACACGTTTACGCCCTTCTCAGTTATAGCATAACGAATGTAACTGCTAAGCTGCATAAACGACTTAGCCATATCACGAGGAGTAAGTCCGCGTTTAACAATAAAACAACGATTTAATCGAACTAAAGTACGTATCCATTCTGTCGCCAAAAGATTATCGCCAATAGCAATTTCACAAGTATTGCCCGTAGTGCGCATCAACGAAAGCGACAAAAGAGCTGGATCCATGACAATATCACGGTGATTACTTAAAAAAACTGCGGTTTCATCGGTAATATTCGCCTCTCCCGAAACAGTCAACGACGTTGCCGCTTTCGAAATCAAAGCCTCAAGAATAGGACGAATTACAACATTTTGAAACTCTACTGAATTAGTAAATCCCTTACCAGATTGAGCCATTTGAGCTAAATCCACCATTGGGAAATAAGTTTTCATAAGATGCATGAAAGATTCATCTTGCATCAATTCGAGCAGTTTTTTGCCGATTTCATCGTCATTACAAGGACGAATGTCTTCAAAACAATTCATAATTCATAATTCATAATTCATAATTATTCCCCGTCAGTCATAACATTCGGTTTATAATTAAGAATATTGTCTAAATATTTAGATTTATATAATAATTTTGCCATCAGTCATACGGACTATGCGGTCAGAAATAGAGGCAAGCTCTTCGTCGTGAGTTACAATCAAAATAGTCTGTCCGAAAGTATCACGCAAATCAAAGAATAAACGATGTAATTCAGTACGATTTTGAGAGTCGAGACTACCCGACGGCTCATCGGCAAGGATGATTTCAGGCTTATTGATAAGCGCACGAGCCACAGCCACACGTTGCTTTTCGCCTCCTGAGAGTTCTGATGGCTTGTGATTACGGCGTTCGCTAAGCCCTAAATATTCTAATAGTCGGCGTGCCTCTTTGCGAGCATCTGCCATTGCAGAGCCACCAATCAAGGCAGGCATCATCACATTCTCTTCTGCGGTGAATTCGGGCAAAAGTTGATGAAACTGAAACACAAAACCTATGTGCTGATTGCGAAAAGCCGAAAGTTTGCGCTCATTGAGTTGAAGCACATCAGTGCCATTAAGGAGCACAGAACCCGAATTGGGACGGTCGAGAGTACCTACTATCTGCAAAAAAGTAGTCTTCCCAGCCCCACTTGGTCCCATGATGCTAACTATCTCGCGCGGTGCAATATGAAGATTGACACCCTTGAGGACTTCGAGGGAATCGTAGGATTTGTGTATGTTGGTGATTTTTATCATAATCTCGTTACTTTCTTTGTTACTTTTGTCATTATTACATTCGTTACTTTTGTGACCAAAAGTAACCAAAAGTCTCGTGCTGTGCTTAGAAACGCTAAAGGATAATAATAAATCCTACTGCGCTTTAAACTCGGGCGGTCTTTTCTGCTCTATAAAATTTTGATTTTTGCCCGTAAGCCTTATACTTCGTTATTGACCTGTGTAACCTCGCCAAAAACCGCAGCTTAACGGATTTATTATTA
>JAZOMI010000054.1:0-18460 GCA_045653825.1 Candidatus Aphodosoma sp.
CGTTCATACCACCGTAAGTCAAGAAACCTTCGTAACGGATACAGAAGCCTTTAGCGCCTTCGTACCAGTCTTCGTGACGAGTAGCGATGAAACCACCCATGTTAACGAGACCGTCTTTTTTAGAAGACATAGTCATACCGTCAGCATAAGAGAACATTTCGCGGCAGATTTCTTTGATAGTTTTGTCAGCGTAACCTTCTTCACGAGTTTTGATGAAGTAAGCATTTTCTACGAAACGAGCAGAGTCGAAGAGAACGCGTTTGCCATATTTGTCAGCAACAGCACGTACGCCACGGAGGTTTTCCATAGATACAGGTTGACCACCAGCAGTGTTGTTAGTGATAGTAACGATGATGAAAGGAATTTTGTCTGCGTTTTCAGCAAGGCATTTTTCCAATTTGTTGATATCAACATTACCTTTGAAAGGCAATTCAAGTTGAGTGTTTTTAGCTTCGTCGATAGTGCAGTCAACTGCGAAAGCTTTACGACCTTCGATGTGACCTTTAGTAGTGTCGAAGTGAGAGTTACCAGGAACGATATCACCTTCGTTTACGAGGTAAGAGAAAAGTACGTTTTCTGCAGCACGACCTTGGTGAGTTGGGATAATCCAGTCGAAACCAGTGATTTTAGTGATAGTTTCTTTGAGGTGGAAGAAAGAGCGAGCACCAGCATAAGCTTCGTCACCCATCATCATAGCAGCCCATTGACGGTCAGACATAGCACCAGTACCTGAGTCAGTGATACAGTCGATGTAAACCATGTCAGATTTAAGACCGAAAAGGTTGTAGTGTGCTTCTTTAATCCATTGTTCACGTTCAGCACGTGTTGATTTGCGAAGAGGCTCTACCATTTTAATTTTATAGGCCTCGGCGAAAGGTAGTTCCATAATAGTGTGTTTTTTAATTACTAGTTTTTAGTTACTAGTTATTAGTTATTAAATATTAATGTGCAATATTTTAATCAGTCCGCAAAGTTACTATTTATTTTTGGGATGAGCAAATAAAAAAGTGAAAAATTTTTTAATAAAAAAATAGTCACGTTATTTCTTTGATTTGAATGCTAAATACGAACAATAAATTAGAGGGTAAAGAAGAACTTGAATAATCATAGTGGAATGACAATAAAGAACCGCAAGCGGTTTATATGTGGGTTTTTCTTGGCATTTTATTCCTCATGGAGTTGCTCCCCAGCAGAGCTGCACTATGCTTCAGACTGCATTTGCATCTGCTCATGTCGATAAAACTATACCTAAAGTGTTTGAACTGATGAATCGTTATGAGTCTATAGCAAAAGAAGATTCGGTTTTGTTAAATGATTTAAAAATAACTTGGAATGTATATAGGATGAATATTCTACGAAAGGTATCTGTTGATATTCTGACTTTACCTTTTTTTACTAAAAAGTATAGTGAACATCGTATTAGCGAAGAGGAATATTTGGAAATGAAGAAAGAGTATAACGAGATTCTAAAATAATTAAGTCCTCTAAATATAAAAAATGCCCAAAAGCCAATACGCTTTTGGGCATTTTTTTTCTATTTTTTTAGATTGTGTATTAATCAGGAAGAATTAAGAGGGCATCGCCGTACCATCCGAAGCGGTAGCCTTCTTTTAAGGCAATGTCGTAGGCGTTCATGACTTGTTCGTAACCTCCGAATGAAGCTTGGTTCATGAGCATCATGCTATATGGAAGTTGGAAGTTTGAAACTAAGCAGTTGGCAGTGGCGAATTGGTATGGTGGAAAGATAAAACGATTGGTCCAGCCTTCGAATGGTTTTATCTCTCCATTAGCAGTCGAAGCAGTTTCAATGGCACGGAGGGTAGTGGTACCTACAGCGCAAATTTTGCTTTCGCGTGCAGCGGCAGCATTGAATATTTTGCTGGCTTCTTCAGTTACTTCCATTTGTTCTGAATCGGCTTTATGTTTGGTTAAATCTTCAACATCAATTTCGCGGAACATGCCGAGTGAGGCATTGAGGGTTACGTAGCAGAATTCAGCACCACGTATCTCAAGGCGTTTCATGAGTTCACGAGAGAAGTTGGCACCTGCAGCAGGTAGTACTACTGCGCCTTCGTTTTTAGCAAAAATACATTGATATCGCTCTGCATCATCTGCTTCAGGTTTGCGTTTGATGTGAGCAGGAAGTGGCGTATCTCCGAGAGCAAACAAATCACGCTTAAATTCTTCATGTGTACCATCGTATAAGAAACGTACAGTTCTACCACGAGATGTTGTATTGTCAATTACTTCAGCGACCATCGAATTGTCAGCTCCAAAATAGAGTTTGTTGCCAACACGAATTTTACGTGCAGGTTCAACAAGTACATCCCAAAGACGATATTGCTCGTTCAATTCACGCAACAAGAAAACTTCAATAAGTGCATTTGTTTTCTCTTTGTTGCCATGCATAAGTGCAGGAAATACCTGAGTGTCGTTGAATACAAAGAGATCTTTATCACCGAAATATTCAATAATTTCTTTGAAAATTTTGTGTTCGATGCGATTAGATTTTGCGTGGAGCACCATAAGGCGACATTCATCACGATGAGCATCAAAACCTTCGACACGTTTCACGATATTACCATCAGCATCATACTGATACGCACAAGGATATTGTGCAATTTGCTCTTCTGGTAACTTGAATTTGAATTGTGATAGTTTCATATATTTTATTTTTTTAGTTGTAAGTAATAAGTCGTAAGACTTCCCGTCTTTCTACTTTCTACTTTGTACTTATCACTTTACTTCACATTGTTTTATTATTCCGTTTTCGATGCAGGATATGAAGTCTTCCACTTCCATGCAGTCTTCGAGGCGGATGTCGCCTACTTGAGTGCGTTGTAGGGCAGTGAGGTGCGCACCTGATAATAGAGCCTCGCCTATATCGCGAGCGAGAGCACGGATGTAAGTGCCTTTGCTACAAACAACACGAATTGTGAGTTGCATATTCTCTTCGTTGAATTCCAACACTTCAATCTCATCAATCACAAGTAGTTTTGGTTTTATTTCCACTTCTTGTCCTTTACGAGCATAGTCGAAAGCACGTTTGCCATCAATTTTCACTGCCGAATATACAGGTGGCACTTGCCATATCTCACCAACGAAACGTTTGATGGTCTCATCCACTCGTCTGCGAGTGATATGTTCTGTAGGATATGTTTTATCAATTGGATGTTCTAAGTCGAACGATGGGGTAGTTGCTCCGAGTTGAAGTGTGGCAATATACTCTTTCACACCATATTGCAATTCTTCGATGCGTTTAGTTGCCTTGCCTGTGCATAGCACAATCACGCCCGTAGCAAGAGGGTCGAGCGTGCCAGCATGTCCTACCTTCAACTTCTTCTGATCGAGAGTTCGGCATAGGATGCGACGTACACGATTCACCACATCGAATGAAGTCCAATTGAGGGGTTTATTTAAATATAATATCTCTCCGTTAATAAAATCCACGTTTAATAAATTAAGAATTAAAAATTAAGAATTAAGAATTAAGAATTAAGAATTAAAAAGATTACTCCCTTTGGTCGTGACCTTCGGTTGCCATTCGGTATTTAAATTATTAATTATTAATTCTTCATTATTAATTAAAAAGACATTCCAATTGTGATTGCACCAATAATAGCACAATAAATAGCAAAATAGATGAGTTTGCCACGTTTCACCAAGTTAATCATAAACTTGCACGCAAAGCATCCCGACAAGAATGCTGCCAAGAATCCTATTGCTAATGGCAAGAATCCTACACCACCTACGAGCGATGGGTCTTTAATCATGTCGATGATATTCAACAATGTTTCGCCAAGAATAGGCACCAACACCATAAGGAATGAAAATTGAGCGACGCTCTCTTTTTTGTTGCCAAGAATAAGTCCTGTAGCAATAGTTGTACCTGAACGCGAAAGACCTGGTAGCACCGCAATTGCTTGACCGAGACCTATGATAAATGCGTCGCGATACGAGATAGTTTCCTTTTGGCGAGGTTTAGCATAGTAGGCAAAGGAGAGTAGGATAGCAGTGAGCAATAGGCAACACCCCACAACGAGTAATCCGCTGCCAAATATAGTTTCAACTTCGTCTTTGAAGAACATACCTATTACGAATATAGGTATCATCGAAAGGCATATCTTAGCGACGTAAGTTTTTTCTTCGTTCCACTGAGTAGTGAAAAATGTGCCTTTGAAAAGTCCTTCAATCTCATGCCACAATATGACGATAGTGCTTAATACCGTTGCAGCATGCACCGTAACAGTAAATAATAAATTGTCTGCTACAGAGGTATTTAGGTTTAATAATTCTTGTCCAATAGTAAGGTGTCCGCTACTGCTCACAGGCAAGAACTCAGTCAATCCTTGCACCAAACCAAGTAATAATGCTTCTAACCAATTCATTTTGTATAGTGATTAGTTATTAGTTATTAGTTATTAGTGATTCATTCCACACTCCACATTCCTCATCCTTCCCGACTAATTTTAGACAGAAGAACAAAATAACAAAATTTTAATTTATGTTCTTATGTACTTATGTCTTCTAAAACTCTCAACTCTTATCTTTTTTTGTACATGATAGCAATAATCATCCCAAAGAACCCTACCATACACACGACAGGAGCCAACGTAATACGACGGAAACTGAATACATCAGGGTTGAATTCTGTAGTAGTCGAACTACCTGCCATAAGGGCAAAACCTATGATTATCAACGCAACAGATACTGCAATGAGTATGTAGTTGATTTTAGTAAAAGCAAAATTTTTCATCTTAAATAAAATATAATTGTTCTGTACGCATGCGGAGGTAGCGATTGACTGCTGCTACCGTAGCGATGTAGTTAATTATTATACTAATAATAAAAATGATTATTGTAACAGGAATAATTATTTCAAATTGATATAAATTTATCGCTGCACCAATTTGTGTTTGTACTAAATAGAATGAGCCACCTAATAAAAACAACGATAGTAGCGTGGCTATTAGTGAGTTAATTATTGAACGACGAACGAACGGACGGCGAATGAAACTATTTTTAGCACCTACCAATTGCATCGTGTTGATTATAAAGCGTTTTGAATATATCGATAGGCGAATAGTGTTGTTAATCAAAACAATTGAAATAAACAATAAAACCAATGCAATGAGTGATAATACGAGAGATAGTTTGTTGATATTGTTGTTTAATAGGTCTATCATATCTTTTTGATATGTGACATTGGTGATACCTTCAAATATTTGTAATCGTGGCAATATCACACTATTTATACTATCCACATTTGCATACTTAGCGTCCAAATATACCTCTAATGACGCACTAAGTGGATTGTAACCTAAAAATTCAGAAGGATCTTCGCCAATAGCTGCAATATGTTCTTTTAGAGCACTATCACGACTGATATATACCACCTGTTTAGTATATTCGGTAGCATTGAGATAACGCTCCAAACGTGTTAAATCGCCTTCACTGATAGTGTCGTTTAATATAATCGAAAGTGACACATTCTCCTTGCTTTTCACAGTGAAATAGTGCGTTGTAAGGTACAACGATACGATAAGACCAATCATAAACAACACCAACGATATACTTATCGTTGATGTAAAATGTAGATTAAAAAACGATTCTTTGTATTTTTTAGGATGTTTGTCTGACATATTATCAGTTCAGAGTTTAGAGTTAAGAGTTTAGAAATTAGGATTATGCGCTATGATAAGAGTATAAATAGCGCATTCTATAAAAAACCTTGCAAATATAGTAAAAAATGCACAATTCACAATGCACAATTCACAATTATTTTGCGCACTGATTTTGCCAACTGCGCGACGAAGCATCCGATGGCATCCTCCAATCACCACGAGGCGACAAGCACACCGAACCAACTTTTGGTCCGTCAGGCATACAACTACGCTTGAATTGTTGATTGAAGAATCGGCGACAGAAAGTTCTTAACCAATGATTTATAGTAGTATCGTCGTATTTATCTGCAAATGTGCGTTGTGCTAAATACTCAATTTTTGCAGGCGAAAAACCACAACGTAAAGTGTAGTACAAGAAGAAATCATGCAATTCGTACGGACCTACCAAATCCTCAGTGATTTGTGCAATATTACCATCTTCTGTTGCAGGCAAAAGTTCAGGCGAAACAGGTGTATCGATAACATCTAACAAGTTCTCACGCACCGCTTCTTCCATCTGATTTTCACTCGCATATTGCACCATATATCTAATCAATGTTTTTGGTATCGAGGCATTTACGGCATACATACTCATGTGGTCGCCATTGTAAGTAGCCCAACCAAGTGCCAATTCCGATAAATCGCCCGTACCAATCACTAAACCTCCATATTTGTTTGCCAAATCCATCAACAACTGAGTGCGTTCGCGAGCTTGAGTGTTTTCGTACGTAACATCTTTCACTTCAGGATCGTGACCCAAGTCGCTGAAATGCTGCATACAAGCATCTTTGATATTGATTTCTACGAATGTAGCACCAAGTTTCTTAATCATTTCCACTGCATTGGTGTAAGTGCGATTAGTAGTGCCAAATCCAGGCATTGTCACACCTATTATATTAGAGCGGTCGATGCCCAATTTGTCGCATGTTTTAGCACAAACCAACAATGCAAGCGTAGAATCCAATCCACCGCTGACGCCCAACACCATAGTTTTCAGCCCTGTATGGTGCAATCGAGTTGCCAATCCTGCAATCTGTATGTTGAATATCTCTTCGCAATTCTCTTCCATTTTGTCATACGATGGGACGAATGGGGTAGGTGAGAACTTACGACTCAATTCTGTCGTGAAAATCGGACAATCACAATCAACATAACGTGCTTGAATTGTAGTGTTTAGTGGCGAAATACCTTGTTTAAACGTACTATTTTTTTGTCTATCACCACTAATGCGCTCAATGTCAATATCAGCATAAACAATCTGACTTTCAGTTATAAAACGTTCACTTTTAGCAAGTAGCGCACCGTTTTTTGCCACAATAGCATTGCCTGCATACACTAAATCGGTTGATGACTCGCCAAATCCTGCTGAACTATACACATATCCTGCAATAGTGCGTGCCGACTGCTGTTTAATTAAATCAACCAAATAATTGTGTTTACCAATCAATTCATTAGATGCAGAAAGATTGAAAATCACTTGTGCTCCCGACAAAGCAAGTATCGAACTTGGAGGTATTGGAGTCCATAAATCCTCGCATATTTCAATACCAAAGCTAAACTCCTCTGCTTGAAGTATAAGATTACGCCCAAACGGAATATTTTCTTGTCCCAATAGGTTAATCGAATTGCGCATAGTGTCGGTTGCAGAAGCAAACCAGCGCATTTCGTAAAACTCATTATAATTAGGTAAATAGGTTTTTGGTACAACCGCTAATATTTTGCCTTTACGGATAACAATCGCACAGTTAAACAACTGATTGTCAATTCTCAAAGGAGCACCCAATATCGTAGTCAATCGAACTTCAGTCTTAGTATATTCCAACACATCATTCAACGCCTCAAGTGTGTGGTCAATGAGCAGATGCGACTGAAACAAATCGGCACAAGTATATCCTGTAACACACAATTCAGGAAACACAACCACCGATGCACCATTCTCATTCGCCTCCGACATCAATTGCTCGATGTGCGAAATATTCCATTCACAATCAGCAACCCTCACTTGTGGAATAGCAGACGCCACCTTAATAAAACCAAAATTCGTTTTCATAATATTTTTTCTTTTTTTTTAGACAAGAAGACAAGAGAACATGATTTTTTTTAATACTAAATTTTTCATTCCCCATTCCCCATTTCTCATTCCTCATTATTATATCACAGCACTAATAATTCCCACAAATCCCAACACAATCAACACAGCCCCTGTTATTTTATTCAATATCTCAAGTCCTTTTTCTTTGAATAGTTTAGTGCTTACTAAATTGACTAATAAGGTGAGTGTCATCCACCATATAGTTGCACCCAACAAAATAGATGCCATACCCACAATGCTCAAAAACGGTTCAGCAGGGTTCATAATATTAAATCGAGCAAACAATCCAATAAACAAAAATATAATCATCGGATTGCTAAAACACAACCCAAAAGCAGTGATATAATCGCTAAACAAATCTCCCTTCGAATGTTTACGTTTTTTGTGTTCAAGTTGTTTCAAAGGATCTTTCGTGTAGATATGAAAACCAAACACACCAATAATCAACGAACCAACAATTTGTATCCACAACTGATGCGCTTCGATAAATTCAATAATAAATCCCATACTACAACCCACAAGCAAGGCATACACCAGGTCCGACGTAGTAGCACCAAGCCCCGTAACTACACCATGCCACCGCCCACGAGTTACTGTGCGCTGTATGCACAACACCCCTAACGGACCCACAGGCACCGACACACACAATCCCACTAATATCCCTGTCAATATAGTTGTTAGCATTTTATTTTTTTAGAAGACAGAATAACATAAGAACAGAAATTAAAATTTTGTTATTCTGTTCTTTTGTCTTTTTTAATTTTTTATTAATTCAAACACTTTTTCATGTTCATCAGGATGAAACCAATGTATCTCGGCATCACGATTGAACCACGACAACTGCTTCTTGGCATAGCGACGCGAGTTCTGCTGAATCATCTGTATAGCAAACTCTCGACTCCATGTGCCATCGAAGTAGTTAAACATCTCTTTGTAACCCACCGTATTCAGAGCATTCAACTCACGCTGAGGGTATAAACCACGTGCTTCTTCCTCCAATCCATCGTCAATCATCTGCAACACACGGCGATTTATGCGATCATACAATTCCTCTCGTTCACGGTTAAACCCAATCTTCACAATCTTGAACGGACGTTGTTTTGCCTGTCCCGTATGCAATTCCGAGAAAGGTCGTCCCGTCTGAATACATACCTCCAAAGCATGCATAATGCGCTTAGCATTTGCCAAATCCACACGAGTATAATGCACAGGGTCAAGTAATTGCAATTGCGTTCGTAGCCCTTCGATACCCACCTCATTGTATAGGTCAATCACATCCTGGCGCACTTCGGGCAATATAGTAGGTATATCGTCAATCCCTTTGCAAATAGCATCAATATAGAGCATCGAACCACCGACCAATAGGGCAGACCCACAACGAGCAATCTCTTCTTCTATAATAGGCAGAGCATCAAGTTCGTATTGTCCTGACGAGTAATGCTCAGTTATCGAGCGAGTACCGATGAAATAATGCTTCACCCGATTCAACTCCTCATCCGTAGGTGCAGCAGTTCCAATTTTAGTTTCACGATATATTTGTCGTGAGTCTGACGAAACAATCGCACACCCCAATCGCTCAGCAATACGCAGACTGATCTCCGTCTTACCAACTCCCGTCGGACCCAATATAACAAATAAAGTATTCAAAATATTTTTAATATATGAAGACATGAAAACAAGATATTCTTGTAGTCTTTTGTCTTTTTTTGATTTAAATATATCCGAATGGTTAATTGTGAATTATGCATTAGTAAAGGTCATCCATACTCATGTCGCTGAAACCTTCTTCATCGAGTTCGTCCATATCAAAGTCTTCATCGCCATAGAATTCTTCGTCAGTGAAACCGATAGCAGATGTGGGATTAGCAAGGAAATCATCTTCGGCAGTGATTTGTTGTGGAGCGGCACCTTTTGATAATGCACAACGAGGTTTTTCTACGTCGCCAGGCATAACTTCTTTCAATTCAATGAAGAACGAACGTTCCGAAAGGATGTCGAACATAAACAGCAAACGGTCGCCTTCGTCGTGGATAAACTCATCGAGATAAGTGCGTTCCATTACGTAAGAATCAGTCTCAGAGTTGGTATCCATCTCCATAAGAGTGATTTCTTCGCCCATTTCCCAACCATTTTCGCATACAAAAAACGAAGTCAATTGGTCTTTGCTGTATTTCACTGAGTCGAGAATTGCATTGTTGAATTCCAAAAAAGTAGCATCTGAGTTAATCTCTATTTCACGATAAAAGAGATCAACCTCGTCTGAAAGAATTAAAAATTTGTAAATCATATTTTAGATTTTTAGTAGCGAGTAGCGAGTAGCGAGATTTTTGGTACTCGGCTTCGCCTCGATTTGTTATTTTATAATTGTTACTATAGATGCAAAGTTACAAAATTATTGTGAATAATTTATTATTTTTTTTGATTTTTTTATTTGTAAAAAAAGTATTATCTTTGCATGCTAATTTATAGAGTGTGTTTATTATGAAGAAAAAATTATTTTTATTGTGGACATTATGTATATTTTGTTTTAGTCAATTGTGGGCTGACGCAGGTATATGGCATTCGAGTATTAATATTTCTGTTGATGGTGAATCGGCAGAGTATGAAATAACAAATAATGATAAATTTGGAGATAATAAGTTTCCGATATATATTAAAACTTCGGCGTCAGAGTTAAAGATTAATAGTGTAAGGGTAGATGTGTGGAAAGATAAAAATGGTAATATATGTAATGGTACATATAATGTTACTATAAAGAATGAATCTAATTATGTAGTAGATCTACAATTATTAGACATTACGTGGGAAAGTGAAGAAACAAGTGAATATGGTAGTTTAGATCAAGTGTGGAAAAATACGGTTGGGGCAGTTATTGATCTTTCAAAGTTATCTTCAGGTTCATATACATTGTCGGTAGATGGTTTTATGAATGGTAGTCAATCAAATGCTGATGATTGTGATGAGAAAATTTCTGATCAAACAGTTTCGTGTTTGCTAATTATTCGAGATGATGCTAATAATTCAGATGAATCGTTTGAAGAAACATTGTTAACCTCAAATATGGATGGTTTTGTAGGTTATAGTGTTTTGGGTGATGAAGAATGGTTTTGGGATAGTAGTCGTAAATATGCAAAGATAAGTGGTTATAAGAGTGGAACTAATTATTTGAATGAAGATTGGTTGGTATCTAAAACATTTGATTTATCTAAAATGCAAAATGCGACACTTTCGTTTACTCATATAATTAATTATGCTGTAGATATGTTGTCTGAGCAAACGTTATTGGTGTCAACTAATTATGTGCAAGGAACAAATCCTACAACTGCAACATGGACGCAATTAAGTGGTTTTACTTATCCTAATGGTAATTCTTGGAATAAAGCCGAGTCGGGAGAAATTAGTATTCCTACTAAACTTTTGAAAGATAATGTATCATTTGCTTTCAAATGCACATCTACAACTTCTGGCTCAGCAACGTGGGAGGTTTATAATTTTAAATTAAAAGCCTCGCGAGAGATTAAAACTTCTGTTTATACAATTGAGGTTAAGTCGGATAATGCTGAATATGGAACAGTTTCGGGGGGAGGTAGTTATGAAGAGGGTACAATTGTAACTATTACTGCATCGGCAAAAGAGGGTTATGAATTTGTTCGTTGGAATGATGGTGTAACCGAAAATCCACGTCAAATTACAATAACAAAAGATGCTACTTATACTGCTTATTTTGACAAAATAGAAGAAGATAAACCTGAATATCAAGATTATTACGTTTCGGTAGAAGGTAAGTCGGGTGCTGCCCTCAAAACAGCCTTAAATAAAGTCATAAAAAATCATACCGATGTGGGTTACAAAGGGTTGTATGATGTCTATGAAACTTCAGATGACAAAAACGGACAAGTGTGGGACATGTATTCTACTTGCACTTGGTATCATGGAAACAAAAAATGTGGTAACTATTCCAATGTTTGCGATTGCTACAATCGTGAACACACCATACCACAATCATGGTTCGATGAGCAATCACCGATGAAATCCGATGCCTTCCACGTATATCCAACTGACGGAAAAGTAAATGGCATTCGCAGCAACCACCCTCATGGCGAAACCAATGCTTCACCTATTGGTGGCAAAGCTCTTGGCAAAATCGGCAGTTCGTCAGTATCAGGTTATTCCGGTACAGTTTACGAGCCTGATGATGAGTATAAAGGTGACATTGCGCGTACTTACTTCTATTTTGTAACCTGCTACGAAGATAAACTTTCGGGATTTGATAGAAATAATGTTCTCACAGGAGATACTTATCCTTCGTTGAAGTCTTGGTTTTATAATCTTATGCTCGATTGGCATCGCGAAGATCCAGTGTCAGAAAAAGAAATCGACCGTAATGAAGCTGTTTACAAACACCAAAACAATCGCAACCCATTCATCGATTATCCCGAACTCGCCGAGCACATATGGGGAAATAAAAAATCGGAGGCATTTTATTTCGTACCAATTGAAGTAGGTTTAGATGGATTTCTAATGCCTAAATACGAGGTAGTTGTTAATCGCAATAGAGTAGTCGTATCTGGTTTGAACAACAATACACTCATGCTTTTCGACTTTTCGGGTCGCTTGTTGCAAATATTTGAAACTGAAGGTGAAATTTACGAATTCGGTATAGAAAATCGTGGTGTTTACATCTTACGCATTGATAATGCAGTTCACAAACTTTTGATACAATAATATAACAAAGTTATCTCAAAAAATTAAAGAGCAATCATAGTACAATCGGTTGCTCTTTTTTTATTTTTTAGGGGGATATATTCTATTTTAGTGGATGTTTTGGTGATGTGAAAAATGAATTAAAAAGATTTTAGTGTGAGTGTTTGATATGTGAAAAATAATGTGTAACTTTGCAACAATATGAAATAATGAACAAGATGAGAAAGATATTTTTTGGGGTATTTTTGCTCTTTTCGTCTTTGCTTTTTGCCAATCCGGTCACCAATGTGCGTGCCATGCAAGAAGGGAACAAGATTGTGCTGTTGTACGATATGGCAGAGAGCGCCTATGTGGCAGATGTAGAGATTGTGGTAGATGGAGTGAGTCGTGTAATACCTCCTAACACATTGAGTGGGGACATAAGTCAAAAGGTTATGGTTGGCAAGGATAGACGAATAGAGTATGATGTGCTTATGGATTATGTCGATGGATTGAAGTCGGATAATATTGCTTTTGTGATAAATATATCGGGAGCGCAAGCAGTTGATTTAGGTTTGTCAGTAAAATGGGCAACGTGTAATGTTGGGGCAAATGTCCCAGAAGAGTATGGCGACTACTTTGCGTGGGGCGAGGTGAAACCTAAATCGGTTTATGATTGGAGTACATATAAATATTGCAATGGGTCTGCTAATACGCTTACGAAATATAATTCATATAGTAGTTATGGTAGAGTAGATAATAAATCAACACTTGAAGCACAAGATGATGCAGCTACTGCTAATTGGGGTGGGGCATGGCGTATGCCAACCAAAGCTGAGCAATATGAGTTGCGCACAAAATGTAAGTGGGTGTGGACTACTCTGAATGGAGTGAATGGATATAGGGTTGTAGGGCCAAATGGTAACTCAATATTCTTGCCCGCTGCTGGGTACATGAGCGGAGGCATGCTCTACGATGTTGGGTTGCGCGGCGACTACTGGTCTAGTTCGCTCAACACCGGCCGTCCGAGCTACGCCTACTACGTGTACTTCAATTCGGCCAGCGTGGACTGGTACAGCTACGGCGATTGTGGCGACGGACACTCTGTCCGCCCTGTCTGCCAGTAGAATTTATCTTTTATGTGTAACTTGCTCTTTTCGCCTTGTCGGGTGGGTTGCACACGGTAGTGGGCTACCCAAACCCGTCGGGCAAGGCGAAATGCGATTTTAATGAAACGAAATAGTATCAAAATAATATATGAAACAATTTTTTGTACTTCTACTTATACTCCTGGGTTTTAGTGCTTTTGCTAGTGCAAGTAGTACTAATCTAGTGCGTGATGTGTCGTGTCGTCAAGATGGGGATAAAATTGTGATATCGTACAACTTGAAGAAGAAAGCCGATGTGGATGTGTTTTGCTCAACCGATGGAGGTCGGACTTTCAAAAGAATATTCCGTGTGAGTGGAGATGTGGGTTATGGCATAGCACCAGGAAAGAAGGAGGTGGTGTGGAGTGTGCTCGAAGAGCGCGACAATTTGGTGGGCGATGTCTGCTTCAAGGTGGAGGCAAAAGAGATTGTACAAGAAGCAAACGCAAAGAATAGTTCGTCGTATTCGGGAGTTTTGTGGGATTTTTACGAAACAAATGGTAATTTCGATTTAGAGTTGGCGAAAGCATCGCTCGAGATAGGTGGATATTGGGGTATTGAGGCGAGTGTCTTGGCTTTCAGATACAAAATGTTCGAATTGGATTGGGCCAACTTCTCTATGTATGGCGAGGATTATTCAAGTGAGGTGTATAGTTTTGCCTACGACCCAACTCTGCGACTACACATTCCTGTGAAATCTAAGTGGACAATATATGCTGCTGCCGCTCCTTCTATCATGTTCGGAACGGGTAGTAGCTATAACGATATCCATATTGTCGATGATAGATTCCTCTCTTTCAAAGCCGAAATTGGTGTGAGATGCTATTCGTCGAGTGTTGCTTCGCTTGACCTGTTTTTGAGATATAAATATCAGTTTGGTGTTACGGTAGGCGTGGCGGTGCGTTTGCCTGGATTCGAATCTGTGCTTGGAAAAAATTAAAGAAAAATAAAGATATATGAAAAGAGCGTTTTATCTATTTGTGTTTTGTTGTATATGTGCTTTGGCATGGGCACAATCGAATGTGAGCAACACAATATCGGTGAATATACAAAAAGAGGTGAAACCTGCAATTTTGGAGATTGTCGAGGGGTCGGTTCGCTTTGTGGACCCGAGTGGCAACAATGCTATTGATGCAAACGAAACATGTCGAATACTCTTTGCCGTGAAAAACACTGGTGTGGGCGATGGCTACAATTGTGTGGCTCGCATCAAAGGCATTGGCTCTACTATGGGAGTTAGTTTTACGGATAAAAAATTGTCTACCATCAAAGTCGGTTCGGTGATGAATATCGAATTGCCTATTGTTGCCTCGATGAATACTGTGGATGGTAATGTCAATTTTATGATTTCGGTGGACGAACCTATGGGGTTTGGAACTGGCGATGTAGAGTTGGCTGTCAACACTCGTCAGTTTGTGTCGCCGCTTTTGCAGGTGGTCGATTACACTATCACAAGTGTCGGTGGCAGTGTTTTAGAGAAAAAACAACCATTTGATTTGCAGTTGTTGTTGCAAAATGTGAAACCTGGTTTGGCTGAAAATGTGGATGTGAAAATATCTTATCCTCAAGGTGTATTCTTGCTCGGGGGCAATGAGCAAGAAAAATTTAGCACTATTGCTGCTGGCGAAACTAAGTCATTGGAATACTCCTTCATCGTCAATCAAAACTATACTCAAAATGAGATTCCAATTGATGTGAAAATAACAGAACGATATGGTAAATATGCTGAAAACAAGCGTGTTGTGTTGAAGTTGAATCAAACTTTGGCAAGTAGCAAAATAGTGATTGATTCGAAGGAAGATAGAGTGGAAAGTATCGAAATTGCATCGTTGACGAGCGATGTGGATAAGAACATTCCTGTGTCGGTTGTGAAAAACGATAAGACTTTTGCCGTGATTATTGCCAACGAAAATTATCAAAACGAGGCAAATGTGCCTTTTGCTTTGAATGATGGCAGTATATTCAAGGAATATTGTGCAAAAACATTGGGTATACCATCCGAAAATATACACTTTGTGAGCGATGCTTCGTTGAACAACTTGAAACGCGAAATTAATTGGTTGAATGGTGTGTTGAAGTCGTATCGTGGCGAGGCAAAAGCTATATTCTATTATGCTGGACATGGTGTGCCTAACGAATCGAATAAGTCGGCTTATCTCTTGCCAATCGATGGTTTTGGCTCGGATTTGACTACTGGCTACAAACTCGATGATTTGTATGCGTCTTTGGGTGAAGTTGAGAGTCAGGGCGTTACGATATTTCTCGATGCTTGCTTTAGCGGTGCTAAGCGCGAAGGTGATATGATGTCGGCTGGTCGTGCTATTGCTATCAAGGTCAAAAAAAATGCGCCAGTGGGCAATATGGTGGTTTTCTCGGCTGCTCAATCTGATGAAACTGCATATCAGAATAATAAGGAAAAACATGGTATGTTTACCTACTATTTGTTGAAAAAACTTCAAGATACTGATGGTAATGTGTCGTATGGCGAATTGAGCGATTATATCATCAAAGAGGTCAGTCAACGCAGTATCGTGTTGAATGGCAAATCGCAAACACCTTCGGTAACCCCTTCTCCTGCTTTGGTTGAGGATTGGAAGTCTTGGACTTTGAAATAATATTTGTTTAACTATAAAAATTTATACTACTATGAAAAAAATTGCTATTTTAGTTATGGCCATGGTCGTAACTTTTGTCGGTGCAGTGGGTGCTCAAACACAAAAAGAGATTAGAAAAGAGCGTCGCCAAGTGGAAAAAATGACAACAAAAGAGTTGAATTCTAAAGCCACAAAATCAGCACGCAAAGAGGCTAAACGCTTGAAAAAACAAGGTTGGTTGGTTGCTCCAGGTGCTTTGCCTATGGACAAACAATTGGATAGAGTATATTTGATGCAATATGAATATGACGAAAATTTGTATCCTAAATATATCATGGCTGAGGCTATGAGCATTGGCGAAAACTATGATGGCGCAAAAACTCAAGCTTTGGAATTGGCAAAACAAAACTTGGCTGGTCAAGTGCAAACCGAAATCACTGCCATAATTGAAAACACAGTAGCCAACAAACAATTGGCAGCAAACGAAGCAGCCTCTATAACAGAAACAGTATTGGCTAGCAAAAACTTGATTTCGCAAGCTTTAGGCCGTGTTATGCCTGTAATGGAATGTTATCGTGATGTGAAAAATGGCAACAAAGAGGTGTTGGTGCGTCTTGCCTATAATAGCGACATGGCTCGCGAAGCTGCCAAAAATGTTGTGCGTGCTGAATTGGAAAAGAAAGGCGAAAAATTGCACGAACAATTGGATGAAGTATTAGGTTTCTAATGAAGAAGATTTTCTTGATATTATCGCTTGTGTTAACTTGTTCTATATCTTATGCTAAAGGTATAGAACGAGTTAGTGCAACTTACGAGTACATATCTGATAATCCTAACGAAACTCCCGAAGAGGCTGAACGCATGGCTTTCGAAAAAGCTAGAGAAAAAGCTCTTGAGAATCAGTTCGGAATAGATGTTAACCGTATAAATACAACCTATATTAGCAATAAAACAGGTGAGAACAATGATGTGTTGGAAATGTTTTCTCTTGGTGGTTCGTCGGTGAGAGGCGAGTGGATTGAGACGATAGAGGAGACGGTCATTGAGAAGCGTTTCGAACAAGGATTCTGGATTGTGAAGGTTAGGGTAGAGGGCAAGGCGAGAAGCGTTGAAACCGAACCTATAGATATAGCATACTATTTTGTGAATGATATCGACGATAGGTCTAATCGCGATGTGTTCTATGACGAAGATGATATATTTCTGAAATTTTCGTCCCCTGTCAATGGTAGCTTGTGTGTCTATCTGATAGATACAGAGGAGAATGCCTATTGTTTGTTGCCTTATAGCACTGTGACAACTGGTTGTCAGCAAATAGAGGCAAATCGTGAATATGTTTTCTTTTCGCAAGACTACGACCATTCTGCCGATGAATATGTTTTAGGTACCGAAAAAAGCGTGGAATATAATGCTTTTTATATCGTTTTTTCGCCAAACAAATTCACTAAAGCTCGCGATTTCGGTGGTAAAAAAAATTGGAAAAATCAACCTCTTCCACGGGTTTTACCTTATGCCGACTTTCTGAAATGGTTGAGTCGTAACCAAATTAAAGATAAAAAAATGGTAGTAAAAACAAGCGTTATTGCTATACGTAAATAAAAAAACTCCGAGAATCAACTCTCGGAGTTTTTTTATTTCCAAATCATAACGTCATTATTCCCTATAGTTTTATTACCTTTGTTTCCTTATTTTCCGTTTTTCCCATTTTTTCCGTTTCTATTTAGGAAAATAACTTCAAAAATCATACTCCTATCAATGTTCATGAATCTACAAAAATAGAAAAATACAACTCCTTGAAAAATCACAAAAATTTGTATTTTTCCTATATAAATAAAAATAAACTAATAGTTTATTTATAAAACAAAAAAGGACGCAGCTCAGCGAGTTATAGAATTAAATAATTCCCTACTCCCTACGTCCGAAACGTACTCTGGTGCAATCCTTTCAAGTGCAAAGATATCACAAATTTTTGAAATACCCCAAAAAAAATTCAAAGAAATTTTTTTTTTCTCCCCGCGCGCGAACGCGAAAAAAAAATGATTATATTTTTTCTCGGTAATTTTTCTAACTCTGAGTTGAAGCGAAACCTTTGCATAAGTTAATTTTGGTTAAAAATAGTGCAGGGTGTTGTGTGTTTGAAATATTGTTTGTAATTTTGCGAACAAATAAATTTGCTGTTTTATGGAATCTAAAGATTATACTATCAAGCAAGAACTCCTTGCTCGATTTGCTAAGGCAATGGGGCATCCAGCCCGTATTGCGATATTGCAATTCTTGGCT
>JAZOMI010000055.1:0-3855 GCA_045653825.1 Candidatus Aphodosoma sp.
GCGAAACTCTCTGAGATGTTTGACTTGATTGACAAACACATAGTGGCGCTCGAACGTTGCGTGAAATCGAACTTCACCGACGAGGCTGCTCGCAAAGAGATTTTCACTATCGAAGAGCAGGTGAACGAATTGCGATATGCACTGAAGGTGTACAACATCGACCAAGTGAACAAAGAGGCGCACTCTTACTCATCGGGTATCCACTTTATGGACATCATCGAGGAGTGTGAATCGCTCAGCGATGCTATCACCAAAATTGCTCGCGAGGTAAAGTTATAATAGTTTTTTTTTAGGTAAAGGTCAAAGGGATAGAAAAAAAAATTTTCTATCCTTTTCTATTATTTATTGGTTATATGAAATTAAATTACTACCTTTGTGGTCAAATAATACTAATCAATAAAAATTTTATTACTGTCCGCTAAAAAATAAAAAAAAGAGGGAGGAGAAAAAATCTTTTTTTGTACATTTGCATTATTTTGAAAACAAGGCAAGACCCTTCCCTTGTTTTTGAAGGGTCGTCGATTTAATAAATAATTTTAGACCTATAGGTCAAAAATAGGATTTAGTTATTATTTTTAATAATATTTTGAGTTACTAATAAAAAAAATCCGTTTACAAATTTGTAAACGGATTTTTTTATATCAAACAAACTTACACTGTTTGTTCAATATTCCAAACAAAGGCGCGAACGCCAATTTCGCGGTTACGAAGGTCGAGTTTGCGAACAGCAGAGAGCAATGATGGCACATGCTCGTCTGGCACTACAGTGATTACAGCCGAGTTCATCTCGGGCCATGTGTGAGTTCCACGACGTGGCTCACCAGTGTTAGATCCACGACCTTGAACTTGTTCGAAGAACGTAAAGCCACGAATACCCAATTCATCGAGCATATACTCTACACGCTCGGTATTAGCTTGGTTGAATATGATTAATACTGATTTCATTTTAATGAGGAATTAGGAGTGAGAATTGAGAATTAGCATCTCTACTCTGCCCGTTGGGCACCTCCCCAAATGTTGGGGAGGATTTTTTATTCGGTCACTCTGTTATTATTATATTAATTTGCAGGAGCTGTTTCTACACCATCTTCTGGCACATCATTTTCGTCGATTTGCATAAAGATGAAGTTTTTGCGGTTTTCAGCCTCTTTATTGCGATCACCGTGACGGCTAGTGATTGCATAAAGGATTGGGACAATAACCAAAGTTACGATTGTTGACACCAAAAGACCACCGATTACAACGATACCAAGTGGTTGCCACATCTCAGAACCTTCGGATTGGCTCAATGCCATTGGCACCATACCAAGGATTGTTGTGAATGCAGTCATCAATACCGGACGAAGACGAGATTGACCAGAAAGTGCAATAGCTTCGTTGAGCTCATAACCACGCTCACGCATCAAGTTGGTATAGTCCACAAGCACGATACCATTCTTCACTACGATACCAATCAACAAGATAACACCTAACGCACCAATCATATCAAGCGACACGCCTGTGATGAACAACGCCCAAATTACACCAGGAACAGCCATAACTGCTGCCGACATAATGATAAGTGGTTTCATAAAGTCTTCGAACTGAGATGCCATCACAATATACACAAGCAACACGATGAGGATGAGCAACATAATCATATCGGCAAATGTTTCTTGTTGGTCTTCGTATGTACCACCGACATTGACATTGACACCTGCAGGAATTTCGGTTTGATCGATAACTGCTTGAATAGAAACTGCCAATTCGCCAAGCGACACGCCCTCTGGTGTAACTGATACGGTTACGATACGTTGACGCGATTTGCGTTTGATTTCAGGTGGACACCAGTACTCTTCTACATCGGCTAATTCGCTAAGTTTCACGCGTTGACCCATAGCATCTACGAGGGTGAAGTCTTCGATATCGGTCATACTATCGCGATATTTTTCTTGAAGACGAATGATGATGTCGTACTCTTCACCATCTTCTTTCAAATAGCCTGCTGTGAAACCATTCACACGGTTGCGGACATACATAGCAACTGCAGAAGTTGACAAACCATGACGAGCGAGTTTTTCTTTGTCGAAGATAATTTGGAGTTCGGCACGGTCTTCTTCACGGTCGATATTGATGTCGCGGGCACCTGAAATTTCTTTGAATTTGTTTTTCAAATCTTCAGCCAAGAGGTTGGTTGTATTGAAATCGTAACCATAGATTTCAACGGCAACATTGTTGCCACCACTACCACCCATACCACTTGCTGTAGATACTGTATAGTTGATTACTTCTGGTGTTTCGTTCAATACGCCACGAATCGATTCTGCGATTTCCCAAATAGTGCGTTCACGCTCCCATTTTTTAGGGCAACGAACAGTCATCGTAATCTTATTGTTGGTAGATGATGTGAAGAGAGCACCAATACCACCTTCGTCGTCAGAACCTACTGATGTAGAAATCAAAATAATCTCAGGAGCCACTTCGTTCATGCGTTGTTCCAAGTAGCGAGCCATGCGCATTGACTCTTCGACACGTGTACCACGTTGAAGCTCGATTGTCACACTCATACGGCCATTGTCTTGTTGCGCCATGAAGTCGGTACCGATTTTGCCCATCAATGCAGGCACCAACGATGCACCGAAGAAGATCAAAAGTGCTAACATTGTTATTGCTTTGTGAGTCAAACACCAACGAAGGATGTTGGCATACCACACATCGACTTTGTCGAGGAACGACACCACATATTTTTGATACCAACCTTTGTGTTGCTCTTCTTTGATAAGGTGACCTTTTTCGTCGACTTTCACTTTGCGAGCTTTCAACATTTTAGAACAAAGCATTGGTGTGAGCGAGATAGCCACGATTGTTGACACCGAACAAACGATAGTTACAATCCAACCCAACTCTTTGAACAAGATACCAGCTTGACCGCTAATCATTGTCAATGGCACGAATACCGCCACAATAACCAATGTAGTTGCGATAACTGACACCCACACCTCATTTGTAGCATAGATAGATGCCTCACGAGGGTTAGATCCACGTTCGATATGTTTTGTGATGTTTTCCAATACCACAATGGCGTCGTCCACCACCATACCAATTGCCACGTTGAGCGAACAGAGCGAAATGATGTTGAGCGAACTATCGGTCAATAGCAAATAGATGAATGCAACAAGCAACGAAATTGGAATTGTTACAGAAATAATAAACGCAGCACGCCATTTGCCAAGGAAGAACAATACGACCAACACAACGAACAACAACGCATATCCTACAGATTCAATCAAACCATTGATGGCATTCTCGATTTCGCTTGATGAGTCGTAGATGTTTTGAATTTTAATATCAGGAGGCAATGTTTTCTCGATACGAGCCAATTCGGCACGCACATCTTCTGCAATTTGCACTGTGTTGGCACCTGATTGTTTCATCACGATAAGACGCACACCATCACGAGCATTGATTTTTTCGTCGAGAGTTACGTCTTTGATTGTGTCGCGCACCTCTGCCAAGTCGCGCACATAGACTTGTTTGCCCATCGGAGTTGTAGTAACTACGATGTCATTCATCTCGCGACTTTCTACATATTCACTTTGTACACGAAGTTGGTATTGCTCTTTACCCATCTTGACAGAACCTGAAGCCAAATTGAGGTTGTTGGCACTAACGGCATTACCTACTTGCTCTACAGAAAGACCGTAAGCATCGAGTTTTTGAGGGTCGAGGTCGATATATACATAACGTTTTGGAGCACCACCCAACGACAAGTTACCGATACCGTCGATACGGTTCAATACGTTGATGAGTTGGTCATCGAGAATTTTTTCGAGACCCGGGTAGCTTTCGACTGCCGTAACAGCATACTGCATGATA
>JAZOMI010000056.1:0-15844 GCA_045653825.1 Candidatus Aphodosoma sp.
ACAAAGGCCAAGATACTGTTTACACTGCACAAATTATATTTCGAATATTCGTCACAATTTTCTTGAAAAATATATTGACAAAATTTTCGTAAGAATATATAATAAGAAATGTAATCAATAATTTATGTAATAAAATTGAAAGGACTTGAAAACAATGAAAAAGGAAATCACACAAAAAGAAATTAAAAGACTTATAAGAACCGGCGCGGCGGTAGATATTACCAACGCACCAACAAAAACGCTTGATTATATCAAGCATAACGAAAAAGAACACTTCACAAGTTTCGGAGTTTATGGGATGAACGGCGCGTTATTTGAAACTAATAATGGTGATCTTTATGGTATAACATCGCGCTGTAGCTCACTATTTTACATAATATAAAAACTGAAAGGATTTAAAAACATGGTAACAATTAGTGAGATTGTAGGACTACTTAACAATGGCGCTGCGTGCGGTGATGCAGACAGCGAGCAAGAGGTAATTGCATTAATGTCTGACGGTACATATAGAGCAATGGTATTACCATACCAACAGACAGCAGCATATGCCCGTTGTGATAATTGGGCTGAAGGATTCGACGATTGGAGCAACTGTTATAATATGGTGCTAGAGACTTGCGAACACAATTACAACATTAGAAACACACCTGTTGTAACTCTACGTATTAACAGCAGCTACGACCAGCCAATAGATATTTATGGCAATTATCACTACGATTGTGGCGATATCGCAGTGGCACGCATTGATGCCACACATTTTGTGCTAATCGATGTTGAAAAAGAAAGGATTTAAAAACATGGAGCAATTAGACGAAAAACGATTAAAAGAAGCTTATGAAATTATTGAAGAGTTGGACGGATTAGACGAATGGGAGGTTGAAGAGTTAAAAGGCGTTATACAATATATGTTGGATTTACATAGAAGACTGGAAGGTAGTAAGGAGAAATGAAACTTAATTTTTTTAGCAAAAGAATTATTGCAATAATAGAAGCACTATATCGAAACAATTTTAAACCGGCATTTGATTTATATAGCAAATACCCATTGCCACCGGATAGCGGGATTGCCCAGCAAATGCCAAAAGAATTAAACAATGATTTTAAGTTATGGGTTTTATGGTTTTGGGGGATGCCCGAATGTGAATACATTAATGATTATGAAAGAAAAATTGCAAAAGAAAAATGGGAATCATTAAGAAAAAAGGATCAAAAAATGTTGATGAAGATATTAAAAAACTGAAAGGTGGTGACGCTTATAAGACATGGAATTAAGCAAAGATGTAAAGGGTAGGATACTTTTTGAGTTATATAATAATATAGGGAGAGTGGATGAACATAGTTTAAATTATGCTGTGCGTGGTTATAGTGATTATTTAATCGGATATTTAGACGAATATTATAAAGACAAATACCCGGATAAAGGGGTTGCATATGCAACGGGTCAACGAGTGGGCAGAATGTATGACTATGTAGGATAAATGGAAAAAATAAGGTTATTTTTAGAATGTCAAGGTGTCATATTTTTAAGTTTATTGTTAATCGGTGCAATACAATGTTGTATTGAAAAGTTTATAAGAGAAATAAAACAGCTAATAAAAAAAGGATACCGCCGGGGGAGTTGAGCCCGGCGGTTAGTGATTAGTTTCAGTAATATTATATCACAAACGGATAATAAAATTCAAAATATAATTAATTATAACACCAAACTTATTTGAATATAACTATAGAGTTTATATAAAATATAATCAAGTTAAGATTATTTTAAATAGCTCTAAGGTTATATTTTTTATTTTGATAGATTCAAAATAAACGTTGCCTATTTTAAATTGATTGATTAGATTAGACCAACACTTATATTTACGAGCATTTTTTAGAAGTAGTGTGTTTGGTTTGTGGTTTTGTAGAGTGGTTGTGAAAATATAAGGTGAATTTTTATCATAATCTTCACTGATAAAAACTTTACCGGCATCATAATTAAACCAAACACCAAAAGTTTGGGACATGTAAATAAACGCGAAAGCAAAGGAGCAATTACCCGTTTTCTTTTCGATAAAATTATTATTATCGCGCAAGAATGTGTTGTCAATAGCATAATCAGAGTAATCAGTATTTGCAACAAGTCGGCCAAACTTAGACGCTCTTTTTTTATTGCGATAATCCACATTTTGCATAAGCTGAAAAAGAATAAGACCGTCCTTGTAAATTTTAACATCAGAATGTAAATTATCGGGGGAAATGTCAAAATATAGAAAATAAGGGTTTGTTTGGGAAATAGCGTTTGCCAGAAAAAGGACGCGAACATTATCGCGGAGTCTAAAAACCGTTTCGCAAAATTCTAAAAAAGTGGTAACTTCCGCTGTTAAATAGTGGTAACAACCTTTATCAATAATAAATTCGTCGAAAATTATAGTAGAGACATTATTAAAACAAACGGATTTAAGAATATTTGCAGTTGATAATGAAACAGCAAAACCTGCGATCTCGTCATCGATTATAAATGAATCTCCTTTTGATGAGAAAGAGTGATTCGGGAACATGTGAGCGATATCACCGAAAAAGTTTTTTTTCGCTTTGTCTGTTTCGGTTTTGTAACGTCTAAGGTATATAAATTGTTCTTTTTTGCGGATGAATTTATTAATAACAAATTTTTTAGAAGAAAATGTTTTGCCGACACCGCGTTCGCCGATAAGGAAATTAAAATAAGCGTTATACGTAAGGATTTTTGAAATATCGTAAAACATAGGTAAAGCCTCAAAATATAGAATGAGACGCGCTTTTATGCGCGTCAACAAGTGGGCGGGGAGATAAAAAATGAAAATAAAGTGTATATTTGGCGGACATCACACCGCAATTTTTAAATACCGACGCTCTTCACGTTGATAAAGGCACATAAATACAAATAAATTCACGATTATTTTCAAGTGCGTGCTCCTCCCCGATTATATTATATAACAAATATTTTAAAAAGTCAACACTGTTTAAAAAATTTTTTCATTTTATAAAAGCGGAGGTGTAACCTTTTTTGCGTAAGTCTTCAACCAGTTTTTCCGCGTATGCTTTAACAGCAAATGCGCCGGCTTGGACATAATATAATTTTTGTTCTGTGTTGGTTTCTTTTTCGGGTATACCTAGCGTTTTCAAAATTGCTTTTGCGTATGCGACGCCGAATTTTCTTTGCTCTTCTGCGACATCTGCAATTTCAGAATCGGTTTTGTTGTCCACAAAAAACCCCTCAGCGATTACCGCAGGACAATTTGTTTCCCTGATAAACCCGAAATAATCTGCTCCGCGCGTGTTTAATTTAGTTTTAACCCCTCTAGAATTTTGTCCAATATTTTTTACTTCTTTTTCGAGGTTTTTCGCTAGTGTTAAAGATAAACCGCCGCTATAATGATAATATACCTCGAATCCGTCGCCTCCGCCTGCGTTATTATGGATATCTATTGCGATGTCAGGGTTAAAGTTATTACACTTTTTTATCCGGGATTCGAGGGAATCGTTCAAATCTCCTGTCCGAGATAATAAAACATCAACATCATTTTGAATTAGATAATCCCTGCAGGCAAGAGCCATTTCAAGATTTGCGACTTTTTCGGTTACATATCCAACAGCGCCGGGGTCAGATCCTCCATGCCCAACACCTAAAAATACTTTTTGCATTTTAAACACCCCCCAAATTAACGCGATATTTTAGTTAGTAGATCATATCCGCCGGAAGCTGTTAATGCTATAGGAATTATATTGATTATTGCGAGTAGCACATTGTTTTTAGAGTAATCGTTTGATAGGAGTAGTTTTATAACACTGATAATTGTTGCAAACAAAAAGCAAATTGCAAGAGGATGGATGCCCCAGAATTGTTTAAGTAATTGGGTTAATCCCCCGACAATTGTTGAGCATGCGCCGAGTGTTGACAAACTGTTTTTACCAATAAAATCGGAAAAGACAAAAACCTCGTTATTAGTAGACATTTTAAAACCCCTTTTCTTTTTTAAACATCATTTTTTGCATTTTTAAAATATCCTTGTGTTTTTAAATAGTCGTATGTCGCGGTAATATCTAATGTGTTTGTATATGGCATTGAAAACCTAGTAGGCGACATAAAAACATTCATAGGTTTATTTTCTTTTAATGCTTGTTTTTCTTCTTCTCTTTTTTCCTTACTTGGATAGCTTGCTACCTCAATAATAGTTTCGTGATTAATAATATTTATTATACTAACGATACGATGATAATTAACTGTTATGCCGTTATCTAATATTATTTTTTTAATTAAAGCCATAATTATACCTCCTATTATCTATACCCAATAACTTTTGTTATATATAATAAACTATTGCCGTCATATATGTGTGTGCCATTATTGCTGGTTGTTCCCCAACCATAACTTCCATTTCGCCATGTTATTGATGTACCGCTAATTACTATATTAGTAGTTCTTAGGTACATCTGGTTATCATAGTACCCCAACATACTTAATTCCACTATTTTATCATTAGGCGCTTCAACTTTGGTATAGGAAAAAACACCTGCATCGTTTTTATAATATATTTCAAAATATTTATAATGTTGTGCATCATCCGACAAAGTTATTGTATTTTGAGTGCCGCTACTATTTTCATATAAAACTATTCCATTCGGGGAATAATCACGCCATTGGCTATTAGGGTCACGGATGTAGAACTTTACACCACTTTGTTGGTTGAATATCATTATAGAGCTTGTTTGACCGCCGTGGTCTCCAAGATCTAGTGTTTTAACACCTACAGCCATTCCATATCCTTGTCCTTGCCACCCGGCATTAAACACAAATGGTATATATTCTTCACTGTTTGCTTCAAAATAATTCCGTACTGCTGTTATATAATCAGCTTCAGAATTACCGGCGAAGTCTTGCTCTGTTGTGTCAATTAGATTAAGATTAACCAATGCTCCTTCGGCTGTTGAAGCACCTGTTCCACCATTAGCAATTGAAACAGGGAATTTGCCGTTAATCTCATTTACAGCCGATACAACATTTGTTTTATTAGTAGTTGTAAGGTCAGCAAGATTTCCGATAGTTTCCGAGTCTACACCCATGCTTAGGGGATAAACAATTGATTTTATGCTCATATACTCACCTCAATCATCTATTATTCTAGCTTCGACAACACCCGAACCGGCTGCCTGTATGGTTATATACAAATCGTCATGTGGTATAGGGTCATATTCCATTAATTCCGCGATATAAGGGGGTATAATGGAATATTCTGTTTCATTTATTGACTTACCCCATGAAAACGTAATATTATTTAAGGTCATATTTTTTATTAGTACCGTGTGTGGTTTTGCGTTTAGTGGTATTGTTATAGTTCCTGCCGAGTCAAAAGTGTGATGGAAAACTCTCATTGATTGCATAATATTACCTCCTTAATTAAATATGTCCGACAACCCGGAAAACATAAATATTATTATCATTTGTTATTGATGTTGTATAAGTATCGTTCACTTTTCGTATACCCAAATGTAGGGTTTTTCCGTTGTCTGTTACTAAAATTGCTTGTGCGGGATTATCAGGATAACCGACATGATAAAGGGAGTGAGAAAAACCGAAATAAGTTGATTCGGGTGATGATGTTGACCCTTGCATTGATAGTGAAACCGAGTTATTAAAATAACCATCGTTGGGGTTGCCCCAGTTATATACTCTTGCCATGCACATTCCATCATCAACAACACCCTCGGCTAGGTTCGAGTAATAAAAATCCAGATATTTAAATAGGTCGAGTGTAAGGCTAAGTTCTGTCAATTTCGGTTGAAAATTTATATTTCCGTTTGTGGGTTGAGTTGGTTCATCATATAGAACATATTGTGTCATAACACCCAAGTTTGCCCTTGCAACGGTTGCTGTTGTTGCGTTTGTGCCACCCTTGTTTATCGGTATAACATTATTGTTTAGCTCATTAATCGAGGCAACAATATTTATCTTATTTGCTGTCGGTAAGTCACCCAGTGATCCGATTTTAGCGTTAACATCATTGGTAGCCAAAACCAAATTCGTTTTGTTTGTGGTTGTAAGGGATGATAAATCACCGATTTTTGTTGTGTTTCCGGAAATATTGGTAACATTTTCGTTTATTGCTCCGACCAAATCACTCTTTTCTGTGGTTGTAAGGTCGCTTAAATTTCCCACTTCTTCTTCAACTCTGGAAATTACCACGGCATTTTCATTGATTGCGCCAACCAAATTAGATTTTTCCAAGGTGATAAGCGTGGTCAAGTCACCGATATTCGTGTTAATATTTGTAACACTAGTGTTTAAGTCATTTATAAACTTATCGGGAATTTTTTGTGCAATAATTGTTGTTGACGATGTGATTGCAACGATATTATCTTCATCCACAACATCTTCGTTGGTTTTATTGCGGATATAGTAATAGTGACCGTCACCTGTTTCATAAGACAGTGTGCCCAAGGTTTTACAAATTAACCCTGCGCTTAAATTTTGAGCGGCTTTTAAATCTGCGAGGGTGTTAAAACCGATTAAAGTTATTGCGTCGAGATATTGTGCGATTATATCAGCAAGTGTGCCTTGTCGCGCCATATCATCTAACTTGTTGTTAATTTCGGTTTGTACATCAAGGTTTTTGAAATAGTTTTCAACGTAACCTTTTAACTCTACATATAATCTTTGTAGTTCCTCGATTGCTTGGCTTTGTGTTGTATCTGCGGCTATAATTTCATTGATTTTTGATGTGAGTTTACATAATAACTCATAGTAAGACAAAGAATCATCATACACGGCAGGTAAAACACTTTGACAGAAATATCGGAAGCATTTTACTGGTACTTCGGGATTAACTGACGGGTCCGGTGGTAATGTCGACATAATTTTTTACCTCCTAATTTTAATATAAACCCATAAATAATGGATTTAATTTTTTTATTATTTCGTTGTCAATTGCAATTATGTTTTCACGGAATTGTTTTATCATTTTTTGTGGTGTAATATTTGCTCTGCCTTGAATATTTTTAGAATAACTCTGATTTATATTTTCTTTTGATTCATTGGTTGATGCCGAATTTCCTGAACCTGTTCCGCTTGAATCTGTAATTGTTGCGTTTGTTAAATATTTTCCCTGTTCGACATTCTCAAGTCCAACATTTGGTGTGTCTGAAAATTTATTTGTGCCTGTGTTTGCTGTTGACGTATTAGATGAGGATTGACCGGAGGATTCCGAATCAGACTGAACATTTGATAGATATGTTTCTGTATAATCATTATTTTTTAACGGGTCATATTCAAGACACCGAGAATATATCAAAGGCAGATAATATTCCATCAATAATTTCATTTCAAGTTTGGCATGGTGTTTAAATAGCCCCCATGTTTCAAAGCCAATTTCCCTAAAATAATAGTTTTGTATTATTTTATCTGCGAGTTTTCTTTTAGACCAAGACCCTGTTGTTTCGATTAAATCGGCTTGTGCGGGGGTTAAATAATCTAATATGTTATAGTCACAAAATGTTGCAATAACGTCGTTTTTTGCCTCTTCCGAGGATTCGTATATAAATCTTAATGTTGTAGTGTATTTACTCATCTTTATCACCACTTTCAACAATTTTAAGAGAATTATTAACATTTTCAGCTTTGCCTATCAATTCCTCGCTAAGTTTAACATCAATGTTTAATCCAAAATATTTGTTTATTTGTTTACAGGCGGTTTTTCGACATCTTAATTCGTTCTCAAGATTTAAGCTTATAAAATGGTTGTTAGCGTCTGCCTCTGATGTTATTAATCTTTCCTTTTTTTCGTAGTTTATATTATTAATACCGAGAAACGTCAATAATTCCGTCCATATTAATTGTTTATGGGTGAGTAATTTGTCGAGTAAATAGGGTGCACCGATATCAATTGCCTTAATTGAGTTTTCCTCAAATAAGTTTTTATCGGCAAAAATAAACGGGAGGTTACCGGTATACTGGTGGAAAAGATTAATCAAGGTAAGTCGCTGTTTGGGGTCACATGAAATTATCCCCGGTGTTTTCTGTAGCATTAGATTTATATCCATAGTTCGCTCAATTTCGCATAAGCGTTTACAAAACAGTTGTACAGTTGCGATAGTCGGTCTCATCGCGGGATTATTTTTGATTAAAACAACACATTCTTTGTCTTCGTGTGTGGGGTTTAAACCGTTATACACATATTTGATTTTATGGAAATTTATGCCGTAGCAATTGCATTTTGTCGGCATATCATAAAGATTAAGCTCGCCTGAAATTGTTGTTTTTGTTAAGATATTACCATAATTTTTATCCCAAATAGCACCACATACACCTTGGGTGTACAAAGTGTTTTCAAGAAAATCAATATCCCAGCTGTCAGGCACATTTAACCATTTAAATCTCGCGGTACTTATTTTTTTAACCCTGTACATGTAATCCAAAAAGGTTTGGTCGTTTAAAACCATGGAATCAACATAAGCGTCAGTATTTTTCCTTTTCATCTATTCACCACCATCTCAAACTATTTTATTGTAATTATCATGTTCCAAGTCATTAACATACAAACCGTAATAATCAGGGTCATGCCAAATTGTAATTCCGTTGTCAAACGCCGCTTTAAGCTTATTAAGGTCGGCAAGGGGAATATCACCGTGCATATTGATATTGGAGGTTTTTACATAGTTCCAGTATTTTCGCCCTGTTGTATTAGGTAACTTAAGCATATTTGTCTGATAACCAAACATATCAAAATATCTATCTAATCGTTCGAGCATATCTTGCCTCAGTCCGTAAGTTATAAAGCAAGACCAAGAGAAATACCCATAACCGAGCAAGGTCGAATTTGATGATGATAATGTGCCTGTATCGGGTATCAAAGATTGCTTTTCGACTTGCGCAGCTAACGATTGAATATCATACAAATAATTTCCCGCGTCTTGATTTGCGCTAAGAATTAAATCTCGTGTGTTTAAATCACTGTTATATGCGCCATAAATACCTTGTGCAACCTGATTAATGCCACTATTAACATTTCCACGAATAAAAGCATTTGCGCTACTAGCTGCGGCGGCAATTAATCCTGCTTGTCGTATATTTTCTTGTCGCTCCCGTGCAATTTCATTATGTTGGGCATTCATTTGATAGTTAAATTCCGCACGGTCAGCGGCGATATTAACTATTTGGGAATTTTGCGCAAGCCAAGAATTAAAATAATCGTTTTTATATGATATTGATGGGTATCCGTTGATTGTTACACCATGTGCCGCGCCCTCTATTTGACCCATATAATTTAAGGGTATACCAACAACAGAGGGATTTGGATTAATTTCTGATAGGAATCTAAATTTTACTTTATCCCTTGCGTTACTATCATTAAAATATTCAAATTTATATATTTTTGGTGTTCCGTTAGGAGGATTAAAACCCAAATAACAATACGGATATGTTAACAATTTTTTATTACGTGGTGTATAACCGTTATTTGTTTGAGGTTTATCAATTGATATTATATGTGTATCGCTACCTTGAGTATAATTGGATGATAGCTGGGAAAAACCCTTAGCCCCCATTATGTCTGCAGAATTTTGGGCAATAAAAGTTGATACGGCAAGACGAGGTAATAAAAAGGCACTAAATATTTTATCTCCTTGGTTAGCAATGTTTATATTATTGATTAGTGTTTGAAAACGGCCGGTCGTGGTTATTAAAAACGGGATAGTAGCGGGTATACCATTATACGAACCAACATTCTGGTCTATTGTATAACTCCCTATATTGTCTCCCATAAAAGCAACACAAGCAACAGGTGTGAGCTCATCAACCATATTTTTATAGTCAACACAAACAGGTTGACCTATTTCTAAACCCTCGGGAATTAAATTATCACCCGGCTTATCTGTCATCGAGTGTTCACGTTCGACAAATGATTCGTCGATGTTGACATCTAAAATCCATGTACTATAAACATCTGTTTCAATTTTAAGTGCCGTGCAATTATCGTTAACATATCTTTGGTCAACGACAAAACAATAAAACCAACGGTCACTATAATACGGGTTCTTATACATCAAATAATTGCATCTATATAATTTATCGATATGGACGGGGACTTTTAAAACCCCGTCCCTGCGTAAATATTGACAATCGTCATAAGAGTATTTAATATGCATACCTGATTCATCGGTAAGCCGCCTGCTGAGCATGTATTTTTCACGGGCTTTTGCAATTTGATTGACATCTTCTCTGTCAAAATCAATAACATTTTTATATCCACTGTCAAACGGAACATTTAACAGATAAATTACACCCGAAGTGGGTGTGGGAGGTGCACCCATGAAATATCACTCCTTTTATTACGAGTTTGTTACGGTTACAGTGATTTCTTTTGAAGCAGGTGTCACACCGCTTGGATATGTTGCCGTTGAAGTTATTGTGATTGTTGCTGTACCCGCGGCAACACCTGTTACAACGCCTGATTCAGAAACAGTTGCTTTATCTGTATCACTCGATTCAAACGATACGCTCTTATCAACAACACCGTTATCAGGTGTAAAGGTCAATGTGATTTGTTTAGTTGCGTCTTTTACAACACTCATATCTTCGGCATTAATTGTTGCCGGTGGGATTTTACTTGTCATTAAACACACAGCATTCGCAAACGGAGATACTGCGAGTGTTTCCCATCTGTGTAAGATGTATTTTCTTGTAAGATTATCACCGTTCTCAAACACTTTAAGTCTTGTCAAATTATCCCAAACCTGGAAAAATGCCTCATCGCAAATAATAGCTTGAATTTTATCATCATCATCAAATTTATCAACTTCAATGACTCTGCCAATAAAATCTGCTCTGCTCATGTTAAATGCCGCGGCTAAAACTTCAACGTCAACCGTTGCGAGTATTTCGGATTTGATAAGTATTACTTGTGACTCGACAGGTGCCCATGTTACAACGGCTGTCGGATTTGTCAAACCCTTCTCCTCGGCATAGGTTTTATAATTGTTATAATCACTTGATGGGAATTTAAAGAGTCCCGAAATTGTCCTGATTCGTTTAACAAATGCTTTAGCACTCTCTTCATCCCGGGGTGCTGTAACTGTTTCACATCTGACAACCCCATCATATACGGCATTTGTAACCAAACTTTTCATCAAAACAAACTCATCAAAATTGTCTCCGCTGTAAAGCGAATTTACAATTCCTGTAAGCATTTTTTCGAGGTTGTCATAGCTTGTAAATGCTGTTTTGAGCATTTCTTCGGAAATTGTTACAGGGTATTTATCACGTCTGTTGAGTCTATAATAGCAAGATTTTACATCCGGGGTATAGGTAGTAAGTAGTGATGTGCTGTCTTTATCAAATGCCTCTGCTTTTGCCATATTAACAAAGATATCTTGCACATCTTGACCCAAAGGAACTGTTCCTTTTTTCAAAAGCGCAAGAGGGTTTCTTGCCGTTTTACTTGTAACCAATGTCAACGCGATTCTGTTTACAAGTTCACCCAAAAATTCGTTTCCGATAACATCGTATTCAATTATGGGGTTTCCTACCTCGGATATATTGTCCCTTGTTGCTTCGGGGACTCTGTCTTTATACGCTTGAGAGGCGTTGTCCCTTATAGTGTTTAAAATGTTTACCATATCTGCCATATTACTTCAAATCTCCTTTGTCATTAAATAAATTTGCATAGGTTCGTTTTTGTTGCTCTTCGGTTTTAGCAGGTTCTTCAGGTTCGGGTGTTTTTCCGACCCTCAAAAACAATCTCATATTGGTGTCCCTTAAATTATTATTATCATTTTTTAACTTTTCATTTTGTAAATTCATTTCGTCAATCCGTGATAATAACACACCATAATCTTCAGTGAGGTCAGCGAGTAAATTAGAAATAGCACCATCATCCATGTCATGGGTCTTTTCTTTGATTTCCATTATTTTTGCGGTATGTTCCTCTTTTTTCAAAATTTATCACCTCCTGAGATTAATCACAAAACAGCGACTATACAACCATTTTTTCGTGTTCTTTACCCGGACATTATCCACCAAATAATCCCACCAATATCTCGCTTGGGTAGACCTGATGGGTTGGTCGGGGTCTTGGGGTCTCTCATAATTCCTCAAAAACGCTTGAGCCAAATATTCCGGTGATTCTTTTGAATGGGCGAACTCATAAAATGTGATGGGATAGGATTGTGTTTGTATCCATTGTATGCCGTTATCAATTTCGTAAATAACTCGATAAAGATTATTATCCATCGTGGAATAATCTCCGGAACACCAAAGAGTATATTTTGTGTAAGGAGTCCATTGCACCAAACCATATCCGTGACCCTCAGGGTCTCCACCAACACTGTCCGACTGCCACCTACCGGGATTAATTGTGGATTCGGATTGCATGTTTCCGAGCATTCCGCATATAGCGTTTTTTGTGAATCCTTTGTCCCCGAGGCTCTTATAAATATATTCGGCATTAACTTTCATTTTGTCTAAATCAAGGGCGTGAGAACTCGTGGACTCATCGCCCCAATATTCACCAAAAATCCCTCTTCTTAAAATTAATGCCATTTTAAACATCCCCATTATTAATTTTATCATTACCACCTAAAATGCGCAAGACCTGTATCTTTGATTTTAAATGTTGTCTCTACTAATTTAACGCCACCTTTAACGTATTTGTAACTAAGCTTACCACTTACACTTAAATCTTTATTAAAATTTTCAAACGTGACTTGAGAGTAACAACTCTCGGGCAATCCGGCGCACGTTATCTTTAATTTTCCATCAATCTCTTCGACATACGTCTTTTGTCTTATAAATTTGGCTCGACTAAATTCGTTCTCAATTTTCCATGCCCCTAATCTATAATCATCTATATCACATATCTTTTTTAGCTCATCTTTACTCAGCGTTGTGTGTATACTGTCGGTATCACTATAAATATATTTATCTTCACCATACGTTTTAACACTATAATCCTTAATCTGTTGACTGGTTCTGATTGTTTTATCCCGGGCATACGCCGTAACAAATGACGCTATGGGTATATAAATTCCGTCCCTTATTTCAACATCATCCATTTTATATCTCACAACCCCGTCTTTTAAGTATGGTGTTTTACTTCGACATCTAGGGTTAAGACCAAATTTTCCGTAAAGACTGTTGAGCATTAATTTTGATATCTGATATAACGATTTATTACCGTTTTTCTTTGACTCAATTTTTAAATTCGTCCATTTATCTATATACCCCCTAAATAGCCCTCGTGCGCTTCGAAATTTAAATCCGTTCAGATACTTTATGTTATATACATTATAATTCTCAAAAAACAACTGTAAATCAATATTTGTCAATGTTAACACAACAACCCGATTGTTACTGTCTTTTAGGTATTCATTAGGTTTAAAACAAATATCGTCTTTAATCTGTATCGTGGGAATCTTACCCGGTTTAAGTTCAAATTCACAACTCAGTCTCTGTACATACAAATCATAAATATTATCCTTTTCATATTTTCCTTTAAAAAATATTGGATTCGCAATGGGTAACCGGCAGTTGTAAAGAACAAAAGGATATAAGCTATTAACATCTAAAACCAAACCTTTACCTACTTGCTCATCTTTGTATATGTCATTTAAATAAGTAAATCCACCTCGATAACTACTCCGAATTTCATTATCAATTTCAACATTTAAAACAGGAAAAAAGTGGTTAAATGTATTATATCCAATAACGTTTTTAAAATCGCTTAGCGCATTACTTGCCAATGTCATTTTTGTTAGTTTCTTTTCAAATAAAAAATTTAACGCAATCGCCGGTATCTTCACATCGTTTAAAATATAATCAATTTCATGTTCGTCGGGAATATAGCCAATATCTCTTACTTGATTATAATCAATGTCAAGCTTCTCTAGTCCAACATTAAAGTTCGTTGACATATCATCAATCTTACCAGGGATTAATTTCATACTGTCATAAATCTTAATATGTTTCTTTTTCGTGAAATAAATCTCAATACTAAAAAATATTCCCATATCTGAAATTAAAGTTTTAAAAGTTCGCGCACATTTCTCAGCTTCACCGTTTACACACTTATATCCATTGTTTAACAAATATGATAACAAAAATTGACCGTCAAACTTCAGATTATGAAAATAAACAATTGTATCACTATTTATCTCACACCATTCCATAAATTCCTCAATCTTTGTCCCGTGTTTAACATTGTTTTCATTCCCGATTTCCGAAACAGCCCAACACCAAACATAGGTTTCATCCTCTAACCATGTCGCCGTCTCAAAATCAGCTGTAAACCTCCTCCTCAATGTCTTCCCCATAATCTTCAAGCCCCCAAGCTTCAAGAATTTTATTAAAAAGCGACTGTGTATGGGTACTATATCTGATATAGTAAATATCGGCTTCGTTTTCATGAGATTTAATCATATTATAAAAAGTCTGTGGATTCCTTATCTTACGTAGTTTATCCTTTAATTCCTTAAACCCTGTGCACCCTGTATAATAATCATCCAACGATTTTAAATACCAATCTCTATAATTTCGTGCAACAACCATGTCATAATCTTTTCTGGCTAGTTCTTCAATTCTCTCAATTTTTTTCTTTTTCACTGACGGTGGTAATTCGTTTAATTTTTTTATGTTCTCAAGTTCACCTGTTATAATAGCATAGTTATTATTAACCATGAAACTACCCTTTGGCGTGTTTTTTAATTGTCGCTTTAGTCTACTTGTTGCTAACTTTATCTCTCGGTTCAGTTCGTCTTCTGCCCACTTACCTGCGTTTTCAGGTGTTATCCTTCTTAGCTTCGCTATTTGCCTATTTAATTCTGACCTTGTCTCAATATCATTTTTTAAAGTCTTATACACGTATATCTTTTCAAGACCTGCTCCTTTTGCTATTCGATTAAACCTGGCCACAGCTTGTCCAAGACGTATGGAGTCACCTCTTGTGTATCGTATTTTATTAATCGTTACCACATCCCCTCAATCAAATTTATTATGTACCAATTATCACCTCCATTATATCAAAATATTATAAGCTAATTGTTTTGAAAATTTATTTCTTCGCCTCTATCGTTTAAAACCCTAAACCCTCGTTTTTCTATCTGCTGATATAATGATACAGCTAAAAATCTATCAATCCCATCAATAGTCATTTGTGTTTTATACATTGACCCAATCTTTACTTTTTGGGATTCAATATACCCTTTTAATTTGGTCTCAAATTTACCTTGATAAAATTGTGAGGAAAAATAAAATTGCAACCCACAAAAAGTGGTGCAATAGTCACTTTTCTTTAAATCATATACAACTCCCATATTTTCACCTCCCTCGGTTATTTGTCGGGATAGTATCCCGACATTTTACCCTTGTTTCGGTTCAAATTCGACGCTGTAATAGGTTCGTCCTTTTTTCGATTTGCTCTCTTTAAGCCTTACTCTTAATCCCTCTTTTTGGATGGCTTCTTTGTAGCCCTCGGCTTCTAATTGTTTTAAATGCTCGGTTAATACCATGCCACCAAAGAAAAATGTATCATCAATCTCTTTTACAGTATATACCGCATAATCGTTCTCGCCTTTGATTATGTCAAAATCATTAATAGTAACTATCTTTCCATCAAGCTCAATATTATCACCCTTGGTCTTACCCTCCATTATACTTAATTTTTTAGTCAATTCCTTGACGCGTTCTTGTAACGATTTCATTATGTTACCTCCATATTAATTTTATAATCTATTTTAGATTACATTTCTTATTATATATTCTTACGAAAATTTTGTCAATATATTTTTCAAGAAAATTGTGACGAATATTCGAAATATAATTTGTGCAGTGTAAACAGTATCT
>JAZOMI010000057.1:0-14308 GCA_045653825.1 Candidatus Aphodosoma sp.
TATTTTGCAGGTGGTTTGAGTTCATTCCTCGACAATGCTCCTACTGCTGTAGCATTCCATAGTGTAGCTACTGCATTACCTATTACAGGTACAGAAGTAGCAGGTATCTCAGAAATACTTCTTAAAGCTATTGCTCTTGGATCTGTATTCTTTGGTGCAATGACTTATATTGGTAATGGTCCTAACTTCATGGTTAAAGCTATTGCTGAAGAAAATGGTATCAAAATGCCTTCATTCTTTGGTTATATGTTAAAATTCTCATTAATAGTTCTTTTGCCAATATACATTCTTGTTCAAATAATTTTCTTGTAATAAAGAGTTAAATAATAAGTAGTAAGTAGTGAGATATTTTTATATCTACTACTTACTACTATTTTTTCAAATATTATGGCTACTACTCAACAAAAAACTACTACGACAAAACCTAAATCAAAAGCAAAACCACGAAAAAAAGTTACTAAAAAACAAATTCAAGAAGAAGTTTCTAACTCTCTTACTCCTCGCAACATACTTTTTGCATCTATCGTAGGACTTCTCTTAGCTATCACAATCATTATTAGCAATCGTTGCAACAGAAATGAAAACCAAAGTACGTGTTATTGCGAAAATGCAACTGCTCCGATTCGCTCAAAATCAAAATTCAAAGATATTAATTCCGAACAATTGGCTCATGCCCAAACTAATGGTTTAAAGAGTATTATCAAAGATAAAGAACAATACGAATCACAAATTGATTCACTCGTAGAAGAAGGTATATTAGTGAGAATCAAGCCTAATAAATACTACAACATACGCCGTCTCACACATTCATACCCATACCTCACACCCGAAGCAAGAGACCTACTAAACCTCATTGGCAAACGTTTTCAAGCAAACCTACAAGCCGAAGGTTTACCAAAATATAAATTTCAAATATCATCTCTACTTAGAACTATAGAATTTCAACGCCAGCTCACACACCAAAATGTAAATGCTACTTACGGACTATCTGCTCACTATTATGGCACCACATTCGATATTGCATACGACAAATACGACAGACGTGGCAAAAGCTATCAAGACCCAAAAGTAGAAGCTATATTAGAAAAAACTCTCCGCGAACTTCGCGAAGAGTGCCGTATGATGATTATCAGAGAATCATCTAATAAATGTTTCCACATGACAGTAGTGAAGAGAGTTGAAAGTTGAAAGTTGAAAGTTGAGAGTTGATAATTGAGATTTAAGAATGGAGAACCGAAGGTCTTTGAGCCTTTGGCGAAAAAATTGAGAATTGAGAATTGAGAATTTGCATACCCCTCAGTCCTTCAGACAGCTCTCCTAACTTAGGGGAGCATTTGGTTGAGAGTTGAAAATTCCTCACTCCTCACTCCTCACTCCTAACTCCTCACTCCTCACTCCTCATTCCTTATTTATAAGTGCCGCACAATAAGCTGCTATTCCTTCTTTTCGACCAACAAAACCAAGTTTTTCGGTAGTTGTTGCTTTAATACTTACACAATCCTCATCTACTCCCATACATTCTGCCAATACACATTGCATTTGGGGTATATGGGGATTTAATTTTGGTCGTTCAGCACATACCGTAGCATCTATATTTCCAATGGAATACCCTTTCTCTTTCAATAAAACAACCGTCTTACGCAAAAGTATTTTACTATCAATATTTTCATATTCCTTACCTGTATCAGGAAAATGATAACCTATATCACGCATATTTGCCGCTCCAAGCAAAGCATCACAAATAGCATGTATCAATACATCGGCATCAGAATGCCCAAGTAATCCTTTTTCATGTTGGATTTTGATGCCACCTAACCATAATTCACGGTTTTCTACTAGTTGGTGAACATCGTATCCCATTCCTACACGTATCATAAAAGTTGAAAGTTAAAAATTGAAAGTTGAAAGTTGAACAGCCCTCCTACTTTAAGTTCTCTCCCTTAAATAGGGAGAAAATATTAAAAAGAGAGAAAAAAAGACAGGATAACAAAAGGACGCAAATTGTTGTTGTTCTTATGTTATTCTGTCTTTTATAATATTTGAAAATTAATTATTAACGATCAGCTAATGCTTTGATACCATCGATATCAAATGCTAGTGAGAAGCGAAGTGTTTGGTCGAGTGGGTTTGATGGTGCTGTTGCAATAACGTAACCTACATCAAGTTTGAATGCAGAAAGTTTAAAACCTGCACCAACTGTGAAATATTTGCGGTTACCTTTATCTTTTGCTTCGTTGTTGTAACCAAGACGACCAAAGAATTGTTCGTTATAAGCATATTCAAGACCAATACCCCAATTAATTTCTGCCATTTCTTCAGCAAAACCACCAGGAGCATCGTACCATGACATAATCAAACCCTCCATAGAAGAAATTTTGTTATACTCTTCAGTTGTCATACCCCAAGTATCCATATTTGTTGCATCGAAATCAGGGTTATATTTTTTAACACTTGAATAACGAGTTGGAACCATCATTTTGTTAGCCTCGAGAGAGATAAGCAAACGATTATATTTATCAAATGGAAGTTGGTAACCTACACCAAGACGAAGGTTTGCAGGAATAAAGTTATAATTATCACCTTTGTCGTATGTAATACGTGTACCAATATTAGAGATATTGAAACCAAAATTGAAACGAGAAGTACCTGTTTTCATTTCGATTGGCAAACTATAGAAACCATTGATATCCGCACCAAATGCATAACCTGTATAATAATTAGGGTCAGTTTTAGCTGTAAGGTCAGAAGCTACCAAACGCATAACAATACCTAAAGAGAAATTCTCAGTAAGCATACGAGAATAACCGAGGTCGAAAGTCATTTCGTAAGGATTTGCAGACAATGGAATTGCATCAGCTGATTCGCGCAACAAAACTTCACCTAATTGGAAGAAACGAAGAGATGCACTGATTGTACCTGCCATTTTACTTGGAGTATAATAACCAGCCAAATAGAGCAAATTGATATCGTTCACACCTAATTTGCGCAACCATGGAGTATAAGAAAATGCAAAACCTGCACTACTTTCATTTTGAGCATATTTTGATGAATTCCAATATTGCGCATTCATATCAGAATTAGTAGCAACACCAACATCACCCATACCACCAGCAACAGCATCAGGGCTGATTGACATAGAAGGTACACCAGAAACTATAGGATTCATATAACCATAAGTATCCTTTGCATCTTTATAGCTAATATTAGCACTTTCTTGAGCTAGAATCGAAATAAATGATGCACAGAGCATCGTAATAGATAAAAGAAATTTTCTCATTGTTTTTTATTATAAATTTATTAATTATTCAATTATCTAGAAATAAAACGCAAAGGTACAAATATTTATGTATACGAACGAATATTTTTGTTGATTTTGTTGTTTTTCTATTTTTTTCATCAATCAAAACAACTTTCATAAAGTATAATCCATCACTAAGAGATGAATCTATATTCCAATTTAGATTAATTTTATAAGAAGAGTCTGTAATTATTTTTTTATTTTCATGATATATCACGTGCCCTGATAGGTCATAAATATATAAAACTGCCTCAATAGGGGCCATTGGTTTGTCGTGTTCGATTATGAAATTAGCAATATGATTTGCTGGATTTGGATATACGCATATGTCGTATATTGACATTTTTAAATCCTCTACGACTTCAAATTCTAACTCTGAAGAAACTGAATTGTTTTGCAAATCCCATGCTCGGAAAAATAATTTGTGTTTGCCTGGCGTTAAATCGGACAATTGATAGGTTACAATACCTGAGTTGTAAGAGCCTAAATTGGTTTTATAATAGTTATTTAGGACAAATTCTTGTTTATTGTCGTTATCTAATCGAAGTATAATATCGTGACCGATACCAGAACCTATTGTGTTTATGCCACTAACGTCATTCAATTCAGCAATAAAAACAGGATTAGGGGCTACTTCATCTCCATTTTTAAAATAAGGGGTATTTAAATACATTTTTAATTTTGGTCCATCATTTTCGATTATTGCATCTTTAGCATCGCCACCAATAATCATTTTAGAACAATAGCCATTAGCCTCAAATCCTTGCTGCTCATCTACTGCGTATATAACTATACGTCCTGCTCCAAAATTGTATTTAATATCTTTAGGTATAATGAATTCGGTTTTAAATTTGCCACTAACAACTTTAGTTTTACCTACATACAAAGGGTTTGTATAATAGGAATAAACAAAAGGTTCGTTATTTATGTTGGGAACAGATTCCTTAAAATCATTACAAAGAGTTTCTATTCGTTCTTCTTTATCGAATATTGTTAAATGCACAAAACCATTAAATGTTTCATCAATAATCGAATCTTGTGTAACACGAATTGAACCATCTAAGAGTACTTTTCCTAAGGCACCAACAGTATCTACTGCAGAAGAGATATCGGTACCATTGATAGAATCTATTGTTGCTATATGAGTTTCGGCAACAGACAATCGTATTGCTGGGTCTCCGAGTAAAACAAAGGGTAAGCGATTTGTATCATTACTTTTTGCTCGGACATTTTTTGCTAAACGAATTACATCTCCTATTGTATTCAATTTTCCTGTTTCACTATTTTGATTCAATAGTTCTTTTACTAATTCGATATTTAATAACATATTTGGTTGTGCATACACTGTTCGTGCAGCTGAGATTGTAGCAATGGCACCTCCATTGCCATTTAAGACCAAAACTTCACCTCCGGATAATTTAAAATCATCGAAACGAGAAAAACTACAAGATGAAGAAACGACTAAAGGCAAATATTGATTATACATGGATTCAATATCTGATATTGTCAAAATTTGTTCGTTTGCCCAATTGTTATATCCACTATGGCCCATATAATTAACAAATAATACTCCATTATTTATATAATCCATAAATTCTTTCTTTAGTATTGGATAAAATTCACCGACAGCATTAGTTTCCTGTATATAAGAATCAAAATATAATTTACGGGTTAATATGTCTGGATTTAAACGTTCAAATATACGACAAACGGAGTCTGTTTCTTCGACATGAAGATTATCATCTCCGTCGTCGGCCAAAAATATTGTTTTATTTTTCCATTCACCACAATTTTCATTTTTTGTGTAATTTTCAATTTTTTGGGCTACGAGATTTGCTTGTTCGACGGTAGAGGCAGGTATGCGTCCAACGGCTATATCGAGGGTATTCATCACCAATGAAATTCCATCTGTATCATCTAAAACGCCAAAATAATCATCTGTAACATACGACTTTGTTTCTTCAAAAGATTCTTTTGTTTGATATGTTAACAACCGATAGATGTTATCTTTAGTATTTGCTTTCAATATTTGACGGTTATCAAAAGACCCATCACCAAATAATAATAAATACCTAGGTGCATTACCAACTTCTTTTGATCTATCATAAAACATTTTAACAAAACGACGATAAGCCGTTGCATCTGGTGTTCCCGACGAAAACTCATTATAAATAGCATCTGGAGTTACTATATGTGTTGTTATTCCATCATACTGAAGATGAAGTGAAGCTATTTTAGATGCTGCAGTAACAAACTCGGCTGGTGATATTATAACCATATCAGTTTGACCTAAAGCATGTAAATTTTGATTTACAATTTTCCCAATTTTTTTTGGTTCTAAAAATCTATCTGCTTTTACATCAACAGCAACATATTCCTTTAATGATAATTTATCATCAATAAACGATAATTCCGAGTTTTTAAGATCTATTTTTAATTGAACTATATCAGACGTATTTGTTATGTCCCATATTTGAACATTTGGATTTGCATTTGATAAATTATAACAATAATTTATATTTGAGCCCAAATTTGCTATATTTCTAAAAAATAAAGGTTTCTGATTTTCTTTCTGAAGTTTACGCCTTACATTTAACACAATATAATTAAGATATGCACTAGAATACTGATTACTATAAACCAAATTTATATCCACATTTGTTGTTGATTTTGGTATAAACTCATATTTAGCATCAATACTTGTTGCTACCTCACCTACCGAATTTCTTGCCCTCAAGTCAGATACACCTAAAACCATATTATCAACAGATATTGTTACTTTTGATGCTGAAAAAGATGTATGCGCCATACAAACTCGTACCGACGATGTTTGTTGCAATAAATTTACTATTTTAAATGAAAAAGTTTTATTTACATTCGAACCTGTAAATATATCTTTATCAAAAAAAATTCGCCCTGAATTTATCAAATTTAATTCGTCTTTTTCGTATAAATAGTAGTCGTCAAAAGAATTAATTGTCTCTACGGCATTTGATGATATCTTAGATGATTGTGTAATATACTTTGTCGTTGGATAATCGGATGTTACGAAATAATATCCATAGTTGGAATATGTATTTATTTCATGTTCAAATATTTTTTTATTTGCATTATAAGTCCAATTAATTGGTCCCTGCGCATAAAACAAAATATAATCTCCTGCACCAAATATACCATCACTACCCTTTTCTATATAAATAGATAATTGTGGGAGGTCGTCAATATATGGTTTTGAAAAAGATTCTGGCAATTGGGCTCCTCCATAACCAAATACAGAAACATTTGCTGGATTTTTAATGCCCATTTCTTTTAGTTGTTCGTATGTAAGTTTGTAAATACCTGATTGTTCGACTTGTATTTTATACCAATCACCTGTGCTCAACACAGAAGATTCGGCATAACGATTTGATTGCGCTACGAGTTGTAGCACAAACATAATCAACACAATAAACAATGATATTCTCTTCATATTATATTTTTATTTAACTAAAAAATCAAACATTAGTTTGTCTTCGATATATCCGGTCAGACGGTCGTTAATTGCCACTGGCGATACTCCTGCTGGTGTTCCTGTGAATATTAAATCGCCTATTTTTAGTGTAAAAAACTGACTTATATATGCTATCAGAGTATCAACGGAGAACAACATGTCTTTAGTGTGTCCTTGTTGTTGAACTGCTCCATTTTTTTGTAAAGAAAAGTGAATATTTTGTATATCAGATAGTTCATCTAATGATATAAAGTCACTCACGACAGCAGAATTATCAAATGCTTTTGAAATTTCCCATGGAGCACCGAGTTGTTTGCACTGATTTTGCAAATCACGTGCCGTAAAATCTACGCCTAATGCAACTTCTGAATAATAACGATATGCAAAACGTGGAGCTATGTTACGCCCTAAACGATTGATACGCACAACCAATTCTACCTCATGTTCGATTTGATTTGAGAAACGAGGGATAAAGAATGGTCGATTTTCACGCAACAAAGCAGAATCGGGTTTCATGAATATTGTTGGCTGTTCGGGACGCTCAACTCTATTCATTTCTGCGTTATGTTTTGGGTAATTCCACCCTACACAAATTATTTTCATCTTCTTCTACGCCAAGGTTTATCTGGATTTTCTACTATATCTTTTCTTCGATTGTCACGACGGTCGCGACGCTCTTCTCTATCGTTGCGGTCGTTTCTACGTTCACGTCCACGACGCTCATCTCTATCGTGATAATATTCTTTTTTGCGGTTAGCTTTTTCGCTTTGCGCCTTTGGTGCTTTACTTACCACTTCGCGTGGTTCTGCTACGCTCAAAGGCTTGCCTGCATCTTCGAATGCTTGGTGCACTTTATCGGCTTGGTCGGCATACACATCGAAGAACGTGAATTTATTGGTAATTTCTATGTCGCCTATTATGATAGATTTGTCTTGAGTTACATCATTTATCACGCCAAGCACCGAACGTGGCGTTGCATTTTGTTTTGTGCCATAAAGCATTTTGAAACGTACTTTTTGTCCGCGTTTCGATTTTCCTTCGCCTCTGTCTTTGCCTTTCTTGCCCTCTTTTACATCTACATTTATATCTTCAGCATCCTTGTAATATTCGGCAAAACGATTGAATTCGAGCGATACAAAGCGGGAAATTATCTCTTCTTTAGAAAGATATGCCAATTTCGCAGCAATTTGAGGCATAAATACGTCTATCTCTTCATTGCTTACCTCCACGCGCTCCATTTTGTCTATCAAATGGAATAGTTGTCGCTTGCAAACCTCCATACCATTAGGCACAGACATTCGTTTGAATTCTTTCTTTATAATTCGCTCTATTTCACGCAAACGACGACCTTCGCGAGTATGTACAATCACACACGATACACCTTTCTTGCCTGCTCGACCAGTACGCCCTGAACGGTGAGTATAAACCTCTACGTCATCAGGAAGATTATAGTTGATTACATGCGTTAAGTCGCTTACATCCAACCCACGAGCCGCCACATCAGTAGCCACCAACACTTGCAAATTCTTAATACGGAATTTGTTCATCACCGTATCGCGTTGAGCTTGACTCAAATCACCATGCAAGGCGTCTGCATTATAGCCGTCTTTCATCAATTTTTCGGCTACATCTTTAGTCTCCTGACGTGTACGACAAAATACTATACCATAAATATCAGGGTTCATATCCACGATGCGTTTCAATGCCAAATAACGATGATCGGCACGCACCATATAATAGATATGTTCCACATTATCAGAGCCAGCATTACGTGTACCGATTGATATTTCGGCTGCATCGTGCATATATTGACGCGAAATTTTGGCTATTTCATTAGGCATTGTAGCCGAGAACAACAACGTACGACGAGTTTCTGGCACATCTTTCAATATAGTTTCAATGTCTTCTTGAAAACCCATATTGAGCATTTCATCTGCCTCATCAAGAACAAGAAAACGAACTTCCGACAAATCCACCTTTCCTCGATTTATGAGGTCTATCAATCGCCCTGGAGTAGCTACAAGTACCTGCGGTTGAACATCTAATTGACGATATTGCACTACAATACTCTCTCCTCCATACACTGGCACAACTTTAACACCTCGCATTTTAGATGCAAAATTCTTTATGTCATTAGCTATCTGAATACACAATTCACGCGTAGGAGCAAGCACCAACGATTGTATTTTGCGTTGCTCTACGTTCACCATATTTAATATAGGCAAACCAAATGCCGCAGTTTTGCCTGTACCTGTCTGTGCCAACGCCACAAGGTCATTCTCGTGAGTGAGCATATATGGTATAACTTGCTCTTGCACAGGCATTGGATTCACAAAACCCAATTCTGCAACAGCATCTAAAATTTCTTGTCGAAGTCCTAATTCTTGAAATGTCATCAGAATATTTTTTCTAAATCTTTGAATAATGGATGTTTTGTATCTTTATCTGAAATTAAAGCTTTTTCGGTAGGAATACCCCAATCAATATTCAGAGTTGGGTCGTTATAAATAATGCCACCTTCTGCTTCAGGATGATAAAGATTATCGCATTTATAAGTAAATGTAGCTGTTTCACTCAAAACTGCAAAACCATGAGCAAAACCACGAGGGATAAGAAATTGTAAATGATTTTCGGCAGTCAATTCAACTGCATACCATTGTCCGTAAGTCTCAGAATCAGAGCGTAAATCTACCGCTACATCAAGCACAGCACCTTCGATAACTTGAACTAATTTAGCTTGACTATAAGGTGGTTTTTGAAAATGCAATCCACGCACTACGCCATACGATGAACGCGACATATTGTCTTGCACAAATTGCTGAGTAATACCAGCTTCACGATAACGTTCTTCGTTGTAAGTTTCAAAAAAAAATCCACGAGCATCGGCAAATACTCTAGGTTTTATCACCACTAAATCCTTAATAGGTGTTTTTATTACTTCCACGTTTTATAAAATTTTAATGATTTATATTCTTGCTCCCAATATAAAAATAATATTGCTCAAATACATTTTTTACATATTTAACAGTATGCCTACCTTTAAAAAAACCATGTTTACATACTTCATCGTTATAATATTTACTTTCTTGCAAAGCTAAGAACCAATTTTCTACGCTACCATTCCACAAACAAGGGTCATCACCATGCTTTTTTGCCAAAGCCATTGCATCTCTAACATGTCCTGGTCCAGCATTATAACCTGCCAATATAAATTTTATTCGCTCATCTCTATCCTCTATCTCCTTAAAACGTTTCTCCAAAAATATTAAATACTCCACTCCAGCAGCAATATTCTTTTTAGGATCAACGACATCATCCCCTTCTAGACCAAATCGAGCAGCAGTACGTGGCATAAATTGCATTAATCCCCTTGCTCCCTGCGAAGAGATTACATCATTATTAAAACGAGACTCATTCCAGACAATAGAAGCTAACATTCGCCAATCCCAACCTAATACCAATACCTCCTTTTGAAATATTTTATCATATTGCGAAATTTTCTCAGCTTTACACTCTTTTAGGTAATCGTTTATAAAACATCTAGATACACCACCATCGTTGCCTTTGAGAAAAAATAGCAACAACAAAATAATCAATATAGTTTTTTCAACTCTCAAATTTTAAGTTTCAACTCAATAAATGTTTTTAAAATATCTATAGCAACTCGATTATTACCTCCTTCTGGAATGATAAGGTCTGCATAACGCTTTGTAGGTTCAATAAATTGCTGATGCATAGGTTTTAATACTCGAGTATAGCGTTCCATAACAGCTTCAGCAGTACGTCCACGCTCTACAATATCACGCGAAATCACACGTATCAATCGTTCATCAGAATCGGCATCAACAAAAATTTTCAAATCCATTTGTTCACGCAATTTTTCATCGCATAATGCCAAGATGCCCTCAACTATCACCACTTCTCGTGGCTCAATATGTATTGTTTCTAGCTGACGAGTACAGGTAATATAAGAATACGTAGGCTGCTCAATAGACTTACCATCTTTAAGCATAGCCAATTGTTCCGACAACAAATCCCAATCAAAAGCATCAGGATGATCGAAATTTATAAACTGACGTTCCTCTACAGGCACATGACTACTATCTTTGTAGTACGAATCTTGTGGCAACACAACTACCTCGCCCGCAGGCAAACTCTCCACAATACGACGCACTACTGTTGTTTTTCCCGAACCGGTACCCCCAGCTATTCCTATTACAAGCATAACAAATTGAAAGTTGAAAATTGAAAGTTGAAAATTAGACTAAACAAAAATTCAACTTTCACATTTTTAATTATTTTATACGAATCAAGAAATAGTTTTTCTTGCCTTTTTGTACTAACAAATATCTGTCATTCAACAATGCATCGAGTCCAATGATTTGATCTGGCGCAGTCAATTTTTCTTTGTTCATGCTTACTCCGCCAGCTTGAATTGTCTTACGCGCTTCTCCTTTTGATGGGAATACCTGTGTCAATTCTGCCAACAATGTCAATGGTTGCACGCCCTCTTCCAATATCGAGCGTTCTACTTCAAATTGTGGAACTCCTTCAAACACAGCCAACAAGGTATCTTTATCTAATTTACGCAAAGCCTCTGCGGTAGCGTTGCCAAATAGGATATTTGATGCTTCAACTGCTGCATTATAATCCTCTTCCGAGTGTACCATAATTGTCACATCCTTAGCCAAACGCTTTTGTAACAAACGCATGTGAGGAACCTCTCGATGTTGCGCGATCAACTCATTACACTCTTCTTCTGTGATATTAGTGAAAATTTTAATATATTTTTCAGCATCATTATCCGCTACATTCAACCAGAATTGATAGAATTTATATGACGACGTATAGCGTTTATCCAACCAAATATTGCCGCTTTCAGTCTTACCAAACTTACCACCATCTGCCTTAGTAATCAACGGACAAGTAAGCGCAAACGCATCTCCGCCACCCATACGACGAATCAATTCAGTACCTGTAGTGATATTACCCCATTGGTCTGAACCACCCATTTGCAATTTACAATTCTTATTCTTGTTCAAATAAACGTAGTCATAACCTTGCAACAACTGATAAGTAAACTCAGTGAACGACATACCAGCATTAAACTCGCCATTCAATCTCTTCTTCACCGAATCCTTCGCCATCATATAGTTCACTGTAATCAATTTACCCACATTACGCGCAAAATCCAAGAAGGTAAAATCCTTCATCCAATCGTAATTATTTACCAACTCAGCCGCATTCTCTGCATCCGAATGGAAATCCAAAAATTTCTCCAACTGACGTTTAATAGCCTCTTGATTATGACGCAATGTAGCCTCATCCAACAAATTACGCTCAGCCGATTTACCCGAAGGGTCGCCAATCATACCCGTAGCACCACCTACGAGGGCGATAGGTTTGTGGCCACAACGTTGGAAGTGACGTAACATCATTACTCCGCATAGATGACCTATATGTAATGAATCTGCTGTTGGGTCGATACCTAGGTATGCGGTTGTCATTTCTTTATTTAGTTGTTCTTCGGTGCCTGGCATCATGTCTTGCACCATACCTCTCCATTTGAGCTCTTCTACAAAGTTCATTTTGTTATTGTTTTTTTTTAGATATTATTATTATGAATATGTAACTTGCAAATTTACGATTTTTTTTTGGAATATGCAATATTGTTTTTGTATGTTTTTCTGTTTTGAGGTATCTTGGATGTATCTTGTCGGTATCTTGAAGAGATGAGATACGAGACTTATAAAATATCATAAAATATAAGTTAAGTAGGGTTAATCTATATTTTATGATAGGTTATAATAAAAATTAATCTAAATATTTTTGTTTATATAGAAAAAATATATTACCTTTGTACTCAGAAAAAAATCAACCTCTCAATTATGGCAAAAAGTACAATGGGTAGCAAACTACCACGCAAATTAGATGAAAAAATGAAAATTGTAGGCGAACAAATCCGACTTGCTCGCTTGCGTCGCGACTTAAGTATTACGCAAATTGCCGAACGTGCAACTTGCTCCGAACAAACTATTTCGCGTATCGAAAAAGGTGCATCTACTGTTGCAATTGGCACTTATCTACGCGTATTATATGCGCTACAACTCGAAGATGATATTTTATGCCTTGCTGGTAATGACAAATTAGGTCAATCACTCCAAGACCTACAAACCAAACAACGCAGTCGTGCATCAAAAAAAAATTAAATACTGCTTATGGAAACTCTATTCGTATATGCCGATTTTGAATGGTTAAACAATCCTGAATTAATAGGGGTATTAACCTACGAATCAATACGAGGCACTGATAGTTATGCTTTTGAATTTAACCGAGAGTGGCTAAAAAGACATAAAGCCATATTCCTTTCGGCTGATATTCAAGCGTATTCGGGACGCCAATTTACCGAAATAGGCAAAGATATTTTCGGTTGTTTTGCCGATGCACTACCCGACCGCTGGGGACGAACACTGATAAACAGAAGAGAACAAATTGAAGCTCAAGAAGAAAAACGCAGTGTGAAAAGATTATCATCATTCGACTATCTATGCGGAATAGATGATGCTTCTCGAATGGGTGCTTTAAGATTCAAACAAACACCTGAAAGTGAATTTATTAATAGCTCATCTTCGCTACAAATACCACCTATCACTAATATAAAAGAACTAATAAATGCGTGTCACGAAATAGAAATTAGTGAAGAAAAAAATATTTTACCACAAAAAAAATGGATTCATCAGCTCATTCAACCTGGAACTTCTCTGGGGGGTGCTCGTCCAAAGGCTAATGTAATAGACGAATTTAATCATCTAAACATAGCGAAATTTCCATCGCGCAACGATGACTACGATGTCGCATTATGGGAACATTGGGCGCATTGTATGGCAAAACAGGTGGGAATAAATGTAGCCCAAACAAGAGTTGTTTCGACCGAACAAAAATATCATACACTATTGAGTCGTCGTTTTGATCGCACCAACGACAATCGACGCATACATTTTGCTTCGGCAATGACTCTACTTGGACTCAATGACGGGGCAAATGCAACAACCAATAATGGATATCTTGATATAGTGGATTTTATTATTCAACATTGCTGCAATGTAGAACAAAACCTACAAGAACTATACAGACGCATGGCATTCAACATTTGCATTGGCAATAGCGATGACCATTTTCGCAATCATGGATTCCTACTCACACCCAAAGGTTGGACTTTATCTCCTGCCTACGACATGAATCCAACTCTCAATAATTATCAAAGCCTATTGATATCAACAAATAGTAATGAAGCTAATTTAGATATATTACTCAATGCTAGCGAAGAGTATATGATCAACAAACAAAAAGGCAAAGAGATAATAGATCAAGTAACCTCCTCACTAAAAAATTGGCAAGAAGTAGCAATAAAACTACAAATTCCTAACTCATCAATCAATATATTCTCCTCTCGCATTAACGAAAAAATCTACTAACATAAAAGCTGTTTCGTACTCACACGAAACAGCTTTTTTTTGTTT
>JAZOMI010000058.1:0-7601 GCA_045653825.1 Candidatus Aphodosoma sp.
TATCCTTCGCACTGGTTTCCGTCAAGGTGATGCTGCTGAAATGTGTATCATTGAGCTTGTTGACTACAATGAAAACATGCTTAAAGAAAAAGCAGCTAAAAAAGCAGGTCGTACTCGTCGTAGCAAAAAAGCTACTGCTGAAGCTCCTGCAACTGAAACTCCAGCTGCTGAATAATTTGACTCTGACGTTAAATTATAATATTAAAATTGCTCACTCTGTTTTTGGGGTGAGCAATTTTTTTTTATGGGGCGATAAAAAATAGAGAGTATGGCACAAGGTATAGGGTATGTTGGGGATTAGTTGGGTATGGCAATGTTTTAGGGGATATTTTTTGTAGGTATTATTGTTTTTTTGAAAAATAATTTATACCTTTGCGATGTTATGGGGCATCATATAATGTGATTATTAATGAGATATAGATATTGCTTGTATTTCTGTATTAAGGTAAATGGATGGGATAGTTATATTGATTTAATGTTATATTGAAAAGATAATTTATATATAAATTGTTGATTGTGTTAAGTTGTGTAATTTTTTTATTTTAATTTTGGTATAAGAATATGCTTAGAGAGGCTTTTGGGGTCTTGTCGCTTTTTTGTTTTGTTCTTTGAAATATAAATATATGGAATATTAAGGTTATTTTTTGTGTTGGAGCATTATATTTTTAGTGTTGAATCTATTAATGTTTACTTCATAATTTAAATTTGTATATGTTATTTTTTTTTCTTATTTTTGCAGAAGTAAAATGTGTATATTATGGAAGAGAGAAAAATTGTTACGAGTGTGTTGGTTTATTCGTATGAAGAGTTGCCAGAACAGTATAGGAAGTTGGTTGATGAGGCTAAGCGTGTGACAGGAGATGCGTATGCGCCGTATTCGAAATTTCATGTTGGGGCGGCAGTGTTGTTGGAGAATGGAGAGATTGTGAGTGGTACGAATCAGGAGAATGCGGCTTATCCTTCGGGTTTGTGTGCAGAGAGGGTTACGATGTTTTATGCTAATTCGAGGTATCCGAATGTGGCACCAAAGGCGTTGGCTATTGCGACGTTTGCGGATGGTGATTTTTTGGAAGAGCCGATTACGCCATGTGGGGCTTGTAGGCAGGTGTTGTTGGAGACAGAGGTGCGCTATGGGGTTGATATGGATGTGTTGTTGTATGGAAAGAAGGGTGTTTATAAGTTGTCGAGTGTTAAGGCGTTGTTGCCGTTGTCGTTTGATAAGAGTGCGCTTAGATAGGGAATAGGGAGCAGGGAGTTATTACCCCTCTCCGTCCTACGGACACTCCCCCTAAAATAGGGAGAGAATATGGAAGTTAGTAGGGATCTTTTAATTGTGATAGAAATATGGGAAAAGAGAAATTTGTAATGGAGTTTGTGCTGAACTCGTGTTCGCATTCGGTATTGTGGAAGGCGATTAGTATGCCTTCGGAGTTGGGTAATTGGTTTGCTGATGATGTGAAGTTGAAGGGTGATAGATGGGTGTTTGTGTGGGATGGAGTGGAGCAGGAGGCGACGAGATTGTCGTGTAGGGATATGAAATTGGTGAAGTTTAGATGGAATGGCGATGCGACTGATTGTTATTTTGAATTGAAAATCAATGAGGATGAGTTAACGGGGAATGTTACGTTGGTTATTACGGATTTTGCTGAGGCGGAAGATGTGGAGGATGCTAAAATGTTGTGGGAGGAGCAGGTGAGGATGTTGGGGTTGCATTTGGGAGTCAGAATATAATGAGAATTTAGGAATGAGGAGTGAGGAGTGTTGGGTGAGTGGATTATTTTTTGTAACTTTGCAGATTGAATGTGGGATGGGGATTTTGGGTAGTGGAATGATAGATTGGATTATAAAATTGTATAGATGAAACGAATAGATATATATGTTTTGAAGAATTTTTTGTTGCTATTTTTTGCGACATTTTTTATCTGTTCGTTTATTCTGATAATGCAATTTTTGTGGTTGTATATTGGAGAGATGGTGGGTAAGGGTTTGCCTATTAGTGTGTTGATGGAGTTTTTGTTGTATTCGTGGCTGTCGTTGGTTCCGTTGGCATTGCCGTTGGCAATATTGTTGGCCTCGTTGATGTCGTTTGGCGATATGGGAGAGAAGTTGGAGTTGTTGGCGATGAAGTCGGCGGGTGTGTCGTTGTTTAGAATAATGCGTTCGTTGATGGTGTTTATTGTGCTGATTTGTTTTGGTGCATTTTGGTTTTCGAATAACGTGATACCGATAGCGCAGAAGAGGCAATGGGCTTTGCTACATAGTTTTAGGAATAAATCGCCGGAATTGAATATTCCTGTTGGGGAATTTTATTCGGAAATAAATAATTTGAGATTGTATGTGAGGGAGAAGGATTATAGTACGGGTGCATTGTTGGATGTGATGGTGTATGATTTTTCGAAGGGGTTTGATAATGCGGCAGTGACTACGGCTGATACGGTGTATGTGAAAATGACAGAAGATAAGTTGAATTTGAAGTTGGTGTTTAAGAATGGTGAGACGTTTGAAAATCTGGATAAAGGAGGAGGGTTTGATTTGAAAAATGTTCCTTATAGTAGGGAAACATTTAAACAGAAAGAGATGTTGGTTGGTTTTGATGCCAATTTTAATGAATTGGATGCGTCGTATTTGGATAATCAGCATGTGTCGAAGAATATAGTGAGATTGACTCATGATATAGATTCGGTGAATGAGGTGCGAGATTCTTTGCGTACGAATTTGTCAGTTCAGATGAGGGAGGAGAAGTTGTATGCAAATAGTTTTGAACAGGAGGATACGGTGAATGTGTTGAAGATGGATAAGGTGTATGATGTTGATACACTGTTTGCTAAGTCGACATATAGACAAGCGAAGAATATAATGAATAATGTTGTGTCGCGAATAAATGCAGTAAGTAATGATATTCAGTACAGCAAAACAGTTATATCGGATTCGGATTGGTATTTTACGAAACATTCGTTAGAGTGGCATAGGAAATTTACGTTGTCGTTTGCTTGTTTGATATTCTTTTTTATCGGAGCACCGTTGGGGGCTATTATTAGAAAAGGAGGATTGGGTATGCCTGCAGTGGTTGCAGTGGTGATGTTTATAGTGTATTATATTATTGATACGATGGGAGTTAAGATGGCGCGTGAGTCAGTGTGGGAAGTGTGGCAAGGAATGTGGTTGAGTTCGATGGTGTTGTTGCCGATAGGTATATTTTTGACATATAAAGCGGCAACGGATTCGGTGTTGTTTAATATAGATGGGTGGAAGTTGTTTTTTAAGAAACTTAAGAAAAGGAGTAAGGAATAGGGAACAGGGAGTAGGGAACAAGGAATAGGGAATATAAAAAATAATATAAAATATGATTGAATGTTGTGAGATGAGGGTATTAACTTTCAACTTTCAACTTTCAACTTTCAACTTAATAAAAGATATGGAATTTAGAATTAACACAATTGAAGAGGCATTGGAGGATTTTCGTGAAGGAAAATTCTTGATTGTTGTAGATGACGAAGACAGAGAGAATGAAGGTGATTTTATTATTGCAGCAGAGAAGATAACCCCTGAGGCAGTGAATTTTATGTTGAAAAACGGCCGTGGTGTGTTGTGTACTCCGCTGCCAATTAGTCGTTGTAAAGAGTTGGAACTTGAACGTCAAGTGAGCAATAATACTTCGATGTTAGGTACTCCATTTACTGTTACTGTAGATTATCTTGAGGGTTGTACGACAGGTGTTTCGATACATGACCGTGCTGCTACAATTCGTGCGTTGGCTGACCCAAATGTGAAACCAGAGGCATTTGGCCGTCCAGGACATATAAATCCGTTGTATGCTCAAGAACGTGGTGTGTTGCGTCGTGCAGGACATACAGAGGCATCGGTGGACTTGGCTCGTTTGGCAGGATTGTATCCAGCAGCTGCGCTCATTGAGATTATGAACGAAGATGGAACAATGGCTCGTATGCCAGACTTGCAATTGGTGGCTCAAAAATATGGCATTAAACTTATTACAATCAAAGACTTGATTGCGTATCGCTTGCAAAAAGAGTCGATTGTGGAGAAAGGTGAAGAGGCTATGTTGCCAACGCATTATGGTACATTCAAAATTATTCCATTCCGCCAAAAATCAAATGGTTTGGAGCATGTGGCTCTTGTGAAAGGTGAATGGGAGAAAGATGAGCCTGTGTTGGTGCGTGTACACTCGTCATGTATGACAGGTGATATATTCGGTTCGTGTCGTTGCGAGTGTGGCGAACAATTGCATAAAGCAATGGAATTGGTGGAGAAAGAGGGCAAAGGTGCGATTGTATATTTGAACCAAGAAGGTCGTGGCATTGGTTTGATGGATAAAATTCGTGCATATAAATTGCAAGAAGAGGGATTGGATACTGTGGATGCAAACCTTCATCTTGGATATAAGGCAGATGAGCGCGATTATGGTGTGGGCGCAAGTATTCTTCGTGAAATTGGTATTACAAAAATGCGATTGATGTCGAATAATCCGGTTAAACGTATTGGTCTTGAGGGTTATGGTCTTGAAATCGTGGAGAATGTGCCTATCGAAATTGAGATGAACGAATATAACGAACAATATTTGAAAACTAAAAAAGAGAGAATGGGGCATACGTTGCATCTTTAATTTAGATGTTAGATATTAGACACGAGACACGAGACAAATAGTCTTGTATCTCGTGTCTTTTGTCTAATGTTTTATTGTTAATTGTATGAGATTTAGGGAATATTTGCCATATTATAAAAGGAATTTGAAGGTTGCGGGACCAATTGTGCTGTCGCAAGTGGGAGTTGCGTTAACTCAGTTGGTAGATACTTTCATGGTGAGTCAGTTGGGTACGATAGAGTTGGCGGCAGTATCGTTTGCTTCGTCAGTTGCATTAATGGGATTTTTGTTTGTGAATGGATTGTTGATGGGGGTAACACCGATAGTTGGGCAAACTTATACATCAAGTGAAGTAGGAGGTAAAGAGGCAAAGATAGGGCGTATAGGGCAAATATTTCAGAATCAGATGTTATTGGCTGTAGTATCATCGGTATTGATGTTGGGATTATTGTTGGTGGTGGAGAAATTTTTGTCGAATATGGGACAGGATGAGGCTGTGGTGAAATGTGCTATTCCATACTATATTGTATTGGTGATTAGTGTGTTACCAAATACGTTGTTTATGGCAGGAAAGCAATTTTTGGAGGGGTTGGGTAATACGTCGGTTGCTATGGTAATAACCATTATTGCTAATTTGGTGAATATATTATTTAATTATTTTTTGATATATGGTAAGTGTGGATTCCCAGAGATGGGGGTGTTGGGGGCAGGGGTAGCGACACTTATTTCGCGTGTGGTGATGCCGATAATGTTGTTCGTAGTGATGTACTATAGAAAAGAGTGGTGGGTTTATTGTCAACGATTTAGAATGAGTTTGTTTGCATGGCGAGAGGTAAAGTATATATTGGTTGTTGGACTTCCGATAGCGGCGCATATATTGATGGAAATGTCGGCTTTTTCATTTTCGGGTATTATGATGGGTTGGCTTGGTGCAGCAGCATTGGCAAGTCATCAGATAGCATCGCAGATGAGTAATTTGTTGTTTATGGTAGTGTTGGGTATATCGGCGGCTACTACGATTAGGGTGAGTCATCAGTATGGAGCGAAAGATTATCATGCTATGCGTATGGCGGCGAATGCGTCGATACACCTATGTTTGTGTGCTAATTTTGTGATGGGAACTTTGTTGATTTTGTTTAGAGAGAATATAACAATGTTGTTTTCGGAAGATCCAGAGGTGATAAGATTGGGGTCGCAAGTGCTTGTGATGGCAGGTGTATTTCAGTTGTCAGACGGAATGCAGGCTGTGGGGGCTGGTATATTGCGCGGATTGAAGGATGTGAAGATAACGATGTATGTTGCGTTTTTGTCTTATTTGGTTATAAATTTGCCTTTGGGGTATGTGATGGCTTTTGTGGTTGGATTAGGTGCTCCGGGAGTGTGGATTGGTTTTATTGGGGGATTGAGTGTGGCGGCAATTTTGTTTAGAATTAGGTATTTGAGGGACTTTAGGAAGATAATGGGGAATGAGGAATTGGGAATGAGGAATTAGGAATGAGGAATTAGGAATTAGGAATGAGGAATGAGGAATTGGGAATGAGGAATTAGGAATTAGGAATGTTTTGTTTATTATATTAACCTTTAAATTTTGATATTATGAAATTAGTTAAATTATTTGTAATGGGTTTGTGTGTTGTGGCTATGGCTGCATGTAATACAAAACCTGCTGAAACAGAAAAAGACATGAAGTATGAAAATGAAACAATTGCGACAATTATGGAGCGTCGCAGTATTAGAAAGTACAAGCCAGAGATGGTAGCTCGTGAGACTTTGGAAAAGATTATGGAGTGTGGTATCAATGCTCCTAATGGCCAGAACAAACAATCGTGGGAGGTGCGAGTAGTGGATAATCCTGCTGTTATGGATGAAATTAAAGCAGTTATGGCAGAGGCATACGGAGAGAAGGCAGAGATGGCAGTGGGTTGTTTTCGTGATGCGCCTGTTATGGTGTTTATTGCTCGTGATTTGGGGTATGATTTTTCGGCCTACGATTGTGGTTTGATGGCTGAAAATATGATGTTGTCGGCGCAGTCGTTGGGTGTTGGTTCGATTTGTTTGGGTAGTCCTGTGAGAATGATTAATGATAATGAGGCTTGTGCACCTGTGCTTGAAAGATTGGGATTTAGTGAAGGTTATGAGCTTTGTTTGTGTGTAGGTTTGGGTTATGCAGATGAGGCACCAGAGGCAAAACCTCGTATGAAAGAGAAAGTTAAATTTGTAGAATAATAGAGAATTTATATATGTTCTTTATTTGCTTTTTGTGGCATAAAAATTGTTTTTGTTTTCGTGGATTAAATATTATAATGCTATGAAAACAAAAACTTTTTTATTATTACTTATGTTGTTGCTTATGGCAATGATATTTACATCATGTAAAAATGAGGATGAACGTTCACTTCCTTATAATGGGCTTGTTACGATTCGCTATGCAGAAGGGAATGTGCTTTATTTTCAATTAGATGATGTGCGTACTCTTTATCCTATTAATTATGAATATGGGAAAATTTTGTAATGAAGGTCAGAGAGCATAGATTAACTATTATGTGGTAGATGAAGATGATAGGGGATTTACTGATGCAGTGTATGTGAATTGGATTAATTCTATTTTGACAAAAGTGACAGTAGAGAGCAAGGGAGTGGAGAATGATGTGGTTTATGAAAAAGCTCCTGTTGGAATTGTATGGATTGGGCAACGATGGTGGATGAGTTGTTGAAATAAAATTATTGTTTTAACAAAAATTTTTTAAGTATGTAGATGATATTGGCGTGTAGAGGGAGTTGTGTGTTTGCGAATTTGTTAATAATGTTTTATTTAATAAAGAATTTGACAAATAGATGTTTGTAATAGATTTTTTTTTAATATAACTAATATTTCAATTATTTTTTGTAACTTTGCACGATATTTGTGTAGAGTACAAAATATAGTAATAGATTAATTGTAAATTATTCAAAATATTAATTTTAAGGTAAATATTAACAATAGTGAGTATCGGGTTTTGTT
>JAZOMI010000059.1:0-2956 GCA_045653825.1 Candidatus Aphodosoma sp.
GATTCATTGGGTTCTTTATCAACACAAGTATCTCCCTATTGCCATTTAGCGCATCGGCAATCTCTTGTACGGCAAATGGATTTGTGGTGGTACGCGCGCCAATCCACACGAAATCTAATCCTGCTGCTACTGCCAATCGAGCATGCTCGGCATTGGCAATCTCAGTGCCAACCGCCATACCAGTTTCTATCTTCACACGACGCAACCATTGCAACCCTATTTCGCCCACACCCTCAAATGACCCTGGTTGAGTGCGTGGCTTCCAAAGTCCTGCACGAAACCATCTCACTCCCATAGCAGACAACGCTTTTGCCGTTGACACAACTTGACTCTCTGTTTCAGCAGAACAAGGACCAGCGATAATCAATGCACAATTCATAATGCACAATTCATAATTTTATTAATATAACTCTGCAAAGTTGGAGCAAGCCGAATACAGAATGAAAATTTATTTTCAATTATGTTGAGGCAAAGCCCAACTTGGCATTTTGCAAAGTTACAAAAAAAAATGAGAACCGAAAAGTATTTTTCGGTTCTCATCCTCAATATTCAATTTATTTATCTTACAAATTTTTCGCGTTGCTCAAAATTTGACTCCATCGTCCTCCTCCTCGCAAGGTATAGTATGCAAGCATCCTCTACTCTTGCTTCGAGCGTCGGTTGTGCTCCACTCAGCATGAAAGCGAGCTTCATTACCCTAACCTATCGCACAAACTTTCCACTAGCAATAACTTTATTGTCATAAACAAATACATAGATATAAATTTGACGAGTATTTGGCAAATAGATTACTGTACCTCCATCATGTGAGAGACGAATATCATCATTTGGATCTACAAGACCTACTTTTTCTGTCATCACTCGTGTTCCATCAGCTTGGAATATCATCACTTGAACATTATCTCGCAATGAAGATGCTTGGAAATATCCATCACCAAGAGATGTCCATGCAACATCGTCATATGATGGACGGTCGCCAGGGTTACGGTCGGTTGTAACAAAGTTAATTACATATGTACCCAAACTACCATCTTCTGCTTCTACATAGATAATTGTTGGTTCGTTAACAAAACCATAGGTAACATCTACAATTTGAACATCTTCTGCTTTTTCAAATGAAACTTCAGGTATTTCAGCACCAGGGAAAAGCATATAAGTATATTCATGTTGTGTAGAAGTGAAATTAGCCAATGAAGCACCATTTACTTTCAAATCTTTCAACAATGTGTTATTGCTCAACAAGATTTCGAACTTAATCAAATACACATTTTTTGCTATACCATCTTCTGCAGTTACCAATACGATTAACTCTGTTGGCGACGATTGAATGATTTCGACTGTTTGTGATTCAATTCCCAACTCATAGCGAATGTCATCTACAGTAGGAAGTGATACAGTGTCAGTTCCGATAGGGAATGTAACTACATATTCAAATACAAGTGAATCAAATTCAATTGCTAGTGGCATATCCTCGATTGCAAGATTACGGAGATATGCATTATCGTTTTTACGCACAACATAACGAATTGAATATTCCGAAATACTCATTTCGTCTTCTGATACAATAGTGATACGTGTAACTGAATCCAACGACAAACCTTCAATTGTAATAGAAGAGTAAGCATCTACCATTGATTGCCATTCGATTACAGGCAACTCAATTGTTCCATAAGGGAATTCGATTTCATACTCATATATGTCGCTCGCAAAATCTATATTTGCATTAAAGTTTTCGGCTTTAGTCGAAATATTCTCTCCTCCAATTGTAATTGATTTCAATTGTGAAATAGGGCATTTTTCTCTTACAAATGCAATTCTATAAGATGCAACCGAAACTCCATCCGCTGCTGTAACATTTATCACGGCTGTATCTCCTGTCATAATTGCAGGAATATATTCTACCAATGATGCCGAATCCACAACAGAATATGTAATACGAGGCAAATATGTTTGTTCGTATTCAATCATCATCTGATATTCATACACCTCACTATCAAACGCGTCAATCATAGTTCCGTCTGCATAAATACCAGACAACAATGCTACTTTCGACAACTCAACTGAGAAGTTTACGAAGTAATAGTTCTTCACTCCATTTTCGGCAGTAACTATAACTTTATAACCACCTTCAACGCCTCCATTAATTACCTCTACGGTTTGATATTCGTCGCCTTTTTCGTATGTCAACTCTGGCAATTCGGTTGTACCAACAGGCAATACAACATTATATTCTGCTTGTGTTGTTTGGAATTCGAAATTAGGCATTCCAGCAAGATACATACCCGCCAAATCATTGTTGTCTGACAATGTTTGAGTGAAAACTACAACATATGTACGACTTACATCTTTGTTGCCTGCTACTACTTTAATATAATTTGGTTTACCAAACTCATTTGAATTTTCGAGAGTTACTGTTTGATATTCATCACCAACCTCCCACTCTATCACAGGCAATGTTTTTCTTCCTACTGGTAATGCAATTGAATACATCAATTTATCTGCATCAAATCCTTCTACACCCACACCATCAACATACATTGCTTTCAAAGCTGAGTTAGTTGAGTGAATTGTTTCAAATTCTATGACATACTCTCTCTCCAAACCTTCACGTTGTGGCGACACTTTGATTATCACACTACCATCTTCAGTTGTTGTCATTTCGATAGTTTGCCAACTATCCATTGCTTCATACGAAATGATTGGCTTTTGTGTGCCTGCATTTGTTGAAATTATATACTCTGTGCGTTTTGCACTAAAGTCTTTATTAGCAGTATAGCCAACACCTTTTTTCGCAAGTGGTAAACCATTCACATAAATCATGTTCAAACGATTTTCTTCCGACAACAACAAGTTGTAGTGAATTTGATAATCCATTGTAGAACCATCCTCTGCTGTAACACGAATAACTGTTGTGCTATCCAAACCACCATCAATGATATCTACTGTTTGACCATCT
>JAZOMI010000060.1:0-1748 GCA_045653825.1 Candidatus Aphodosoma sp.
TCAAATTCGTTCAAATGGATACTTTGGTATTCACGGCGCAGATGAAAACCACGAAGAGGAACATGAGCATGAAACTCACGCAATCTTCGTTGCCGATAGCCGCATCAACAACTCGGGTGGTACTTCAATCGTAGCATTTGATAATCCTGCTACAGCTGAAAACGATGGCGAAACATTCTTGATTACTCCTGCAAGTATGTACTCTCGCAACCAAGGTGACTTTATCGTTACCCGTGGTACAAAAGAAAATATTGGCGACCTTGCTTCGGAAGCTAAATTTATGCCTCCAATGCCTGTTGCTCAAATGAAGCAAAACACCATAAATGAAAACATTGCAACAAATGCCAACGGTAACTGGTTCCATGCCGAGGTTGGCACCTACGAAAGCGCAACAGGTGAGCAATCAGAATGTGTATATATTTATCAATATGTGCCTGGCATACGTTTTGCCAAATATCGTATGATTTCTGACCTCACTTTACCAGTGGTATCACCTACATTAGAAATCACTACTGCATATAATGACGATAATACCGAGATTACCCACTTTAATGGCAAATCAACATGGCAACGTCCTGCATCATTCGGTATGACTGATTTAGAGAATGCAAGTGTATGGATTAAATCTTATACATTTGAACTTGTTGATGACAAAGGAAACGTTGTTTATACCGACGAAGTGCCAGAAACAAAAGATGCCGATGGGAAACCAGTGATTGACTACGAGTTTGACTATGTTACTGATAAAAATATCGAAAATGTAGATAACTGCGATCTTGACTTCAAAACATACACTGCACGTATAGCTGTGAACTATGAATTTAAAAATGGTGATATCCAACAATCATCATTCAACTACGCTATCGCAAGCAACGACTATGATGCTGAAAAAGCATCTGACCTCGCAGTGCATGTGTTCAAGAAAGAAAAAGTAACCGAATATGTGTGGGTGGAAAATCCAAATACTACCGAAACACCCGACGATGATTGGGTTGCTGTGCCAAAAGAATTTGACACATATCGTGTAGAACTTGATTTTAATCCTCCTACATGGAGCGCAGATGCTAATCCCGAACCTGTCTCTTACTACACTGTTAAAGCTCTTGTAAACAATCAAAAAGATTTGATAGAGATAACCGATTTCCATCTACACACAGGTGCTGAGATAGTGAATGGTATTGAAAAAGCGACCTATGAAGTTGCCAGCCAAATTCCTGGGACATACAACTTTAGTCAATACAATAATGGCGGGAATAAAGCTCCATTCTATCACACTGTAGGTAAAGATTATGGAGTAGGTGGTGAATCACGTCGAGCTGGCGTATTGACATGGCACCACAAAGTGGATTATGGACAATATACTGGAGGTGTGGCAACCACTGCCGAAGGTGATGAAATCGTAATTACCGACGAACCTAATAAATGGTTGTTTATCGTAGAGGCTCATTATGGAGCAAAGAACCGTTATATTGCCAAATCGGCTGAAACTTCGGTGGGGGTTGAAGGTCAAGAATATATCGAAACAGGTGTTGAGGTTGTAGGCGACAATACTTCTGCATTGAAGATTTATCCTATACCTGCAACAACGTCAATCACAGTGAAAGCCTCTGAAGCAATTAACTCTATTGTAATTTACAATGAGGCAGGTGTAGAGGTGATTAACGAAATGGGCAATGGTGAAAACATCACAATGGTGAATATTGAAAACCTTTCTACTGGATTCTATTTTGTAAAAGTAAACAACTACG
>JAZOMI010000061.1:0-2127 GCA_045653825.1 Candidatus Aphodosoma sp.
TATAATCAACAAAGGAAACAAGATGTAACATGCAAGAATAATGTATACTTTTACCATATATATCTACTATTTTATTTCATCTGGTTTATTCAATTTACGCGCAAGATACATATACTCTTGCAAAAACATCCAGAATGGCAATGTAACCAAACACGTCAATAAAATAAAAATCATCTGCCACACAAACTGTATCGAAGTATGAAAAGCCTCATCTTTTACCTTCCAACGTATAATCAACCACACCAACCATAACGGAAAGGTTACAACCCCAGCAACTAATGCCAATGGAGATAAAATAACTAACAAGAAAATTAACAACCATTTCGACATACGATGCTTAGGAAACCAATTCAACTCTTTAGGCGGATTCTTCTTGAGTTCTTGCCAATTTTTTTCGTAGTTCTCATCATCAGGCACCCACAATATCAACTCACGCATTCGTTTAGTAAGTTCCTCTCGCATCTCAAGAATCAATTTCGAATACTCCAAATCACTATGTTCTGCAACAAACTCAGTAACATTCATCGGTTTACCAACATTAACCACAAGACTATCCCAAAGGTGAAACCAATCACCATATTCCAATCCCACAGGCACAATATATATAGGCTTTTCTTTACCAAATTCTTCATTAGCACGAAGTGAAATTCTGAATATCCCTTTCTTCAAAGGAAGCAAAGAATGTTTAGCTCTATGAGTTCCCTCCGGCAAAATACAAAATGGCACCCCCTTACGCAATGTTTCAATAGCACGATTCTCAGTCTCATCATTTTTAAGCACCTCACCCACTCCATCACGCATACGACGAATAGGCATAATCTTAATCCAATTAAGAAACTTAGCTATTCTCTTATTACAAAAAATATCAGCTCGTGCAACAAACACTTTATGCTCTTTATTTATAAACAACACAGCAAGCGCATCCTGCAAAGCATTAGTATGATTAGGAGCAAATATTATCGCTCCATCAGTTGGGACATTCTCTATACCTACATATTTAATATGTCGATAAGACCTATGGAACATCCATCTTACTATAGGAAAACAAATATTGTATCCAATATTTTTCTCATGTATCTGTTTCATGCTTTCTGTCTTTAAATATTAAACCAAACCCACTTAACAATAAAATAACTTACAAAAATACAATATTTTTTTGACATAACTAAACGTTTAGCGCATAAACTAAACTTATAATTCATATATCTCCCTCTGCAACAATTCTAAGAATCTCGCCCCATCTCCACCATCCATTTGCACATGATGAAACTGAAATGATATTGGCAACAATGTCTTAAACAATCCCTTTCGATATTTACCCCACATCACCATAGGATTACAAAACTTATCCGTATATTGATTCACTATACAATCCAACTCAGTCTGAATCATAGCTGATGTACCCACAATCATATAATCCTCCAAAAACAAACTTTTACACTCTGATGCAACTTGACCCGTCATTCTCTTGTAAACTTCAAAAAACTGTTTTAAATCCACATCAAACGGAATATCACACGAATTAATTCCACCTTTTATATTCTTAACAATAACATTTATAGCCAATCTATCATATCTATACAATTTACCTTGCTCAGGCAACAAATAAAACACCTCCATTTGTGCCGCAGCCTTACCGATACACCAACAAAGCAAAACATTAAAGCCAACTCCCAATTTTTTACTCATCTTCAACACCCTACTCACATCAAACGTTTTTGTTAACGTAACCATAGGCATTGGTGATGACATCCAAAGTTCAAAAGCCTTACCTCTCAAAGTATCCTGCGGATTCACTTCTACTTTCATATCAAATTACATAAACTAAAAAAAAATCACAACATATATCTATTTTGCTTGCAAAATTACAAAATATAATTAAATAACACAAATTTTTATTTTTTCCACAAATATACACAAATAAAATTACCCCATCAAACCATAAATAAACAACTATAGACTATTGACCATAGACAACAAAAAAAGAGAGACGCAACATATATTGCGTCTCTACTGAAAAACGGCGGCGACCTACTCTCCCACGATGCAACGCAGTACCATCGGCGCGAGTGGGCTTAACTTCTCTGTTCGGAATGGGAAGAGGTGGAACCCCACTGCTATAACCAC
>JAZOMI010000062.1:0-10639 GCA_045653825.1 Candidatus Aphodosoma sp.
TTCTATGTTGAAATCTATGCCTAAATCGGGCGGTTGGTTGAACTCTGTAAAAGTAGTTCTCGGTTTCTTGGAACTTGCATTGTCACTCAAATTCTTGTCAGTTGCTGACTTGGCTTATGGTTGGGGTATCCTCGACCGCGAAACTTTCCTCGCTTTGTGGATCGTTATCTTCGCATTGCTCGGTATGTATCTCCTTGGCAAAATCACATTGCCACACGATGACCAAGTTGAACGTATCGGCGTTGGTCGTATGATGATGGCTTTGATTTCATTTGCATACGCTATCTATTTGGTACCTGGTTTGTGGGGTGCTCCTTGTCGTTCGGCTTCAGCTTTCGCTCCTCCTTTGACAACTCAAGACTTCAACCTCTATGAAAATGAAGTACATCCTGATACTCACGACTTCGAAATCGCTATGCAAATGGCTCAAACTGCTGGTAAACCAGTATTGGTTGACTTCTCAGGTTTTGGTTGTGTAAACTGCCGTAAAATGGAAGCTTCTGTATGGACTGACCCTACTGTTGCTGGTATGTTGCAAAACGACTTCGTACTCGTTACATTGATGGTTGACGACCGTACTCCACTTGCTAAACCATTCGTTGTAACTGAAGGTGGCGTAAGAAAAGAATTCACTACTGTAGGTGAGAAAAATAGCTACATCCAACGTAGCAAATTCGGTGCTAACGCTCAACCATTCTACGTTGCTATTGACGCAGAAGGTAAACCTCTCAACAAATCTTACGCATTCGACGAAAACCCAGCTAACTTCGTTGAATTCCTCAAAGAAACATTGAACAACTACAAAAAATAATAGTCAATATTGACTACGTTATATAGTAGAGACGCAATATATTGCGTCTCTACTTTTTATAGTGCCAATATGTCACACTTACAATTTGGCAATGTTTTTGATATAAGAAATACCAGATTATAAATTTTACAATGATATGAAAAAAGAAAAAGAAACACTCAACGAGACACAAGACTCAAAACAAGAAACTCAAAACACACAAGAACAAAATGTAGAGACTCCAGAAACTGCTAATACAAATACAGAAGAGGTTAATGAGTGGGAAAAGAAATATAACGACATCAACGATAGTTATTTGAGATTGATGGCGGATTTTGACAACTATCGCAAACGCACCATCAAAGAGAAGGCAGATTTGATTAAAAATGCTGGAGAAAGAATTATTGTTGACTTTTTGCCTATCGTAGATAACTTTGAACGTGCATTGGAGAGTATGAAGACAGCAGAAGATGTAGAAGCTGTGCGTCAAGGTGTTGAGTTGATATATAATCAAGTGATGTCGATGATGAAAGCAAATGGTGTGGCTGTAATCGAAACAAAAGATGCTCCGTTCGACACAGAATACCACGAAGCTATAACGACTATCCCTGCTCCTACTCCAGAATTGAAAGACAAAATTGTAGATTGCACTACAAAAGGTTATACAATGAACGAAAAAGTTATCCGCCACGCAAAAGTTGTTGTAGGAGCTTAATTAATTCATAATTCACAATTCATAATTCATAATTTCACCTATAGGATTACAGTTTAGAATTAATTATGTCAAAAAGAGATTATTATGAGGTGTTAGGTGTACAAAAAGGTGCATCTGACGATGAAATAAAAAAAGCATACCGCAAAAAAGCTATTCAGTATCACCCTGACAAAAATCCAGGTGATAAAGAGGCTGAAGAGAAATTCAAAGAGGCTGCTGAGGCATACGAAGTGCTTAGCGACCCTGACAAACGTGCTCGTTACGACCAATTTGGACATGCAGGTATGGGTGGTGCTGGAGGTTTCGGCGGAGGCGGTATGAATATGGAAGACATATTCTCGCAATTCGGCGATATATTTGGTGGACACTTTGGTTTTGGTGGTTTCAGCGGTTTCGGCGGCGGCGGTGGTTCTCGTCAACGTGTCAATCGTGGCTCTGACTTACGAGTTCGTGTCAAATTGACATTAAAAGATATTGCCACTGGCTGTGAAAAGAAAATCAAAGTACGTAAAGCTGTAACTTGTACCCACTGCGGTGGCTCAGGTGCAAAAGACGAACATAGTACTACAACTTGTCCAGAATGTGGTGGTTCGGGTTTTGTAACTCGCGTACAACGCACAATTCTCGGCAATATGCAAACTCGCACTACTTGTCCTAAATGTGGTGGCGAAGGCAAAATTATCAAAGACCAATGCCCTCACTGCAAAGGCGAAGGCGTAACTATGCAAGAAGAAGTAATTACAATCAACATTCCGGCGGGTGTGGCAGAGGGTATGCAACTCAGCATGTCAGGCAAAGGTAATGCTGCTCGCAGAGGAGGCATTCCTGGCGATTTGTTGATTGTTATAGAAGAGGAAAAACACCCAGAGCTTATCCGCGACCAAAACAACCTTATATATAATCTATTGCTCGATTTGCCGACTGCTGTGTTGGGCGGTATGGTGGAAATACCAACTATTGATGGCAAAGTGAAGGTAAAAATCGACAAAGGCACACAACCTGGTAAAGTATTAAGATTGCGCAACAAAGGTCTGCCTGATGTAAATCGTTATGGTACGGGAGATTTGTTGGTAAATATTGGAGTATATATTCCAGAAGATTTGTCGTCAGACGAAAAGAAAACATTCGAAAAATTGAGTGAATCAAAAAATATGAAACCTAATGCTTCTGCAGCAAAAAATTTCTTCAACCGATTCCGCAATTTATTTGAATAATATATTTGAAATTTTAACAAAAAAAAGAGACGCAAAATACTGCGTCTCTAATATTATAAGCACTTTCTAATATTAAAGTTTAGCGTTCAATGCAGAACCTGCTTTAAATTTCACTGATTTTTTAGCTGCAATAGTAATTTTAGCACCAGTAGCAGGATTTACACCTTGACGTTCAGCACGTTCAACAACAGAAAAATTACCAAAACCAAGAAGAGCAACTGTATCGTTAGCAACAAGAGCTTCTTCGATTGCTTCTAATGCAGCATCAACTGCTTTTTTAGCGTCAACTTTAGTAAGATTTGCTTTAGCGGCAACTGCAGCCGCAAGTTCTGTTCTGTTCATTTTTTAAAAATTTAAAGATTATTATTGATGTTCGTAAAAAAGCATAACTTTACGATGCAAAAATATATTAAATTATTGATATAGACAAATTTTTTGAATATTTTTTTATAAAAAAAACTTAGTATAACAAAAAATATGTTGTAAAACATATAAATATGGCATATTTTTAGTAAATTTGCGAAATAAACGATAAAAATATGAATTACAATAGAAGTTCATTTTTAGGCAATATACCGCCTGCTGTACTCAATTTAATGATTATCAACCTACTTTTCTGGGTTGCATCACAAATTTTACCATCTACTTTTGGCATAGATTTGGTGAATTTGTTGGGATTACACTATTGGTTTTCTGAAAAATTCAATCCCCTACAACTCATAACATACATGTTCTTACACGATACAAGTAGCATAAGCCACTTGTTTTGCAACATGTTTGGCGTATGGATGTTTGGCCGCACACTTGAACAAGTATGGGGAGCAAAAAAATTCTTGTTTTTCTACTTTATTACAGGTATAGGAGCTGGAATTATACAAGAATTGACATGGATGATAGACTTGCACGGAATTACAACAGCAATGAATACTGCTATTGCCGAAAATTCGGGTGAAGCATTAGTGCCATTTAGCAGTATGTTCACTGGTGGAAACATAGCCAATGCTACAGCAATAGATGTCATAAGACTAAAACAACAGATATTTAATGCTCATGTAACAGTGGGTGCTTCGGGTGCTTTGTTCGGAATATTGTTGGCATTCGGATGGTTGTTCCCAGAAGCAAGAATGGGACTTTTATTTGTGCCAGTAATGATTCCAGCACGTATTTTCGTAGGCATATATGCGGCATTTGAACTATTCTTCGGTGTTACAGGTTTTGCTTTCGACAATGTGGCACACTTTGCTCACTTAGGCGGTATGATATTTGGTGCTATTGTGTTGTGGATTTGGAAAAAACAAGGAAAACTTTATTGATAATTACTAGTTACTAGTTAGTAGTGAGTAGTTAGTAGTTACTAGTTAGTAGTGAGAAACCATCCGGATTTAATTCTCGACTCTCAACTTTCAACTCTATACTCTATACTCTAATCTCTAAACTTTATCATGAATTGGAACGATATAAAAGCTTTTTATTTGAGGGGAACTTCGTTGATGCGATTGATTTACATCAACGTGGGTGTCTTTGTATTGATTAAGGTGATTTCGCTATTTTTGATATTATTTAATATCAACACTACACTGTTCACCACGTATTTAGAACTACCATCTAATTTGACGACTTTGCTATGTCAACCATGGGGAGTAATTACATATATGTTTTTACATGCTGATGTGATGCACATATTTTTTAATATGATTTCACTCTATTGGTTTGGACGCATTGCATTAGAACGTATATCTCAAAAGCAATTAGTGGCACTATATATATTAGGTGGATTAGCAGGTGCTGCATTGTATCTATTATCGTACAATTTATTCCCCTATTTCTCAGGTGCAGTACACAATAGTTATTTATTAGGTGCATCGGGAGCAGTAGTGGCTATCTGCGTGGCAGCAGCAACTTTACAACCAAACTACCCTATCAGATTAATGTTTATAGGCGAAGTGAAATTAGTTTGGTTAGCTACAGGCATGGTTGCAATCAGCCTATTTGGTATTACAGGCAACAATGCAGGCGGTGAATTTGCACATATCGGTGGGGCTATATTGGGCTACTTCTATGCTAAAGCATGGATGAGAGGTAAAGATTATTCACGTCCTGTTACATCGGTAATCAATTGGTTTACTAATTTGTTCAAACGCACGCCAAAGATGAAAGTAAATCAAGGTGGACGTCAAACCACTACTCGAATGAAAACCGATGCAGAATACAATAAAGAAAAACGAGCTAATGAAGCTGCTATTGATGCTATCTTAGACAAAATAAAACAACGTGGATATGAGAGTTTGACTGCAGATGAGAAAAGAGAGTTGTTTGACCGAAGCAAGAAGAGTTGAAAAATGTTTAGACGTTTTGTGAAATATATAATGGTTGCCGTGACTGGCGTGATAGTGATATGCTATGGCTTGGGGTTAATGGCAGGATGGGTGTCGCCTGAGAAATGGACGTTACCTACCTATTTTGTTATGGCCATGCCATTGTGGATTTTGCTGATGTGGGGAAGTATTATATTTTGGTTATGTTGCAAAAAATGGCTTCATACACTAATAATCATCGCTATAATGGCACTTACCTTCGGACAATGGCGCAATATAATAACCATAAATAATCCTTTTAAAAGTCAACAGTCAACGGTCAATAATCATCAGTCAATTAAGATATTGACATTTAATACTCACATATTTAATAATCAGAGAGATGATAGTTTCAAGGAGGTTGCAGAATTTATAAAAGAGTGTGATGCCGATATTGTGTGCTTACAAGAATTTGGGTATTACCATAGATATGGTGCTTCGAAGGCGGAAATATTAAAATTCTTTGATTCGATATATCCCTATCGACATCTATGGTTTAAAAATCAGAATAAATGGGGCGAAAATGGATTGGCAACATTCAGTCGCTACCCTATCATAAAGAAGAAAAAAATTGAATATAAATCGGCAGATAATATCAGTATTTACTCAGATATTGTGATAGAAGGCGACACAATAAGAGTAATAAACAACCATTTAGAATCGAACAAGTTAAATAGAGAAGATCGAAAAATAGCTGAAAAATTAATGACTGAAACCAATAGCCGACAAGAAAAGATAAATGCCGGATTGAAAGTTGGGGCACGATTAGTATCAGGTGCAAAAAACAGGATACAACAAGTTGGAGCTGTGAAAACTACAATAGAAGAGACTAACTATAAAACTATTGTTTTAGGCGATTTCAACGATGTACCATTATCTTATACCTACAATAAGATTCGTAGTAATTTGCAAGATGCATATGCTAAGGGTGGCTTTTGGGGCTATCATTGGACTTACAACAAAAGTGCTATGCTATTTGCTATCGACCATATATTAGTAGATGAGGAATTCGAAGTTATTAGTAGCAAAGTGCATCGCGAAATGAAGATTTCGGACCACTACCCGTTGAGTTGCACGATACAGATAACAGATAACAGATAACAGAGTACAGATGATAGAAAAGATATGCGAGACTCGTTGTGGGAATATTCATTATTGGGTAAACCAAAAGAGTGAAGGAGCAATTTCATTGATTTTTCTACCTGGCTTGACAGCTGACCATAGGTTATTTGATAAGCAGGTGGAATTCTTTGAGGATAAATACCATGTTTTGGTATGGGATGCACCAGCGCATGCTTCGTCGTGGCCATTCGATTTTTCGTTCAATTTAAAAGATAAAGCGATTTGGTTGGATAAAATTTTTCAGAAGGAAGGTATTGACTCTCCTATTATCATCGGACAATCTATGGGAGGATATGTCGGTCAGATGTATTCTCAGTTATTCCCCGATAAACTTAAAGGCTTTATATCTATTGACTCGGCTCCGTTGCAAAGAGAATATGTAACGGTAGCAGAGATTGGGATGTTGAAAAGAATGGAGCCTGTGTATAGATACTACCCATGGAAAATGTTATTGAAACATGGCACTAATGGCGTTGCGACATCGGAATATGGGAGACGATTAATGCATAGTATTATGATGGAATATAACGGTGATAAAGAGAGGTATGCTCGAATATCTGGGCATGGGCTGCGGATGCTTGCCGAAGCTATGGAGATTGATTTACCATACGAAATAAAATGCCCTGCACTATTGATTTGTGGTGAAAAAGACAAAACTGGTTCTTGCATTAGATACAATAGAGCTTGGCACGAAAGGACAGGCATTCCTCTTAAATGGATTAGAGGAGCTGGTCATAATTCCAACACAGATGCGCCTGATATAGTGAATAAATTGATAGACAATTTTGTAAATAATTTAAAATAAATTATATCAAACACTCGTTAATTTAAATTTCCAGTAAAATCAATTCCCATTGGAGATTGGAAAATACGAAGACCGAAGGTTGGAAGCATAGCAAAAACATGCTCAAAAACTTCGGCTTGAAGTTTTTCATACGGAATCCAAGCCGTACCATCAGAGAAGAAATAGAGTTCGAGAGGAAGCCCCTGAGCCGTAGGTTGCAACTGACGCACCATAATAGTCATATCTTTATTCACTTGAGGATGATTACGGAGATATTTTTCTAAATAATTACGGAAGATATGCAAATTGACCGGAAATCCATCGGCCCTCTCAACACCTTCGAGCCAATCTTTTGCCTCAAAATCATTCATCTGCTCTTCGGTACAAAATTGGATTGAACGCATATCGATATAAACAGCACGTTTCACACGACGACCACCACTCTCTTGCATTCCACGCCAATTCTGAAACGAATCGCTCACAAGTGCGTATGGTGGTATAGTTGTGATAGTTTTATCCCAATTTTGCACCTTCACAGTAGTAAGACTTACTTCGATAACATCACCATCGGCTCCATATTTAGGCATTGCAATCCAATCCCCCGGACGCAACATATCGTTAACCGACAACTGCACTCCTGCCACCAATCCCACAATCATATCTTTAAACACCAACATCAAGACTGCAGCCGAAGCTCCAAGTGCAGTGAGAATATAGCCTGGATTTTTATTGATAAGAATACTTACCACAACAATCAATGCCACGCAGATTATCAACACCTTAAGCATCTGATAAACGCTCTGCAACGAATGATTTTTCAAACGCTCGTGGTGTAACGACAAATCGTATAGCGAAGCTAGGAACGTACAAACCAATTTAGCAACAACGACAACTAAGTAGATATAATTGACACGCAACACAAAATCCAATGCCTCGCTTCCCTCAACAAAAATCATAGGCAACAAAATAGCCAACAATATAGGTGGAACCAAACACGACATATCCTTAAGCACAGCATCGTTCAACACAATATCATCCCACTTAAAATTGGTTCTACGTATTACTTTTCGTACACCTGGTATCACCAAGCGACGACAAATCAAATCAACGATATACACAATCAGAGCCACTCCCGCAAGAGTTACTGCCCAATAAATCCATTCGTGAGCCATAACAGGCACACCCAAATCTGATAACCAATATAAAATAGTTTTATTCATAATTTTTTAGATTTTTAGTAACGAGTAACTAGTAGCAAGACATTTCTTATATTTTTTTATACTAAATGACTCTCACTATTCGCAACTATTAATATGCAAAGATACAAAAAAATTCTCTTATTCGACAAGCGAATAAGAGAATTTTATCATATAATTAGTCTAATATCTTTCGACCTATTACTTCATTTCATTAACAATTTCCTCTGTATCAGTTACGTTACGACTAGCTTCAGACATGCGTTCGTACTCTTCACGCGAAGCCACAAACAAGTGGTCGTATTCGCGGAGACCAGTACCTGCAGGAATCTTATGACCAACGATAACGTTTTCTTTCATACCCAAGAGGTGGTCAACTTTACCATTAATAGCAGCTTCATTCAATACTTTTGGAGTCTCTTGGAACGATGCAGCCGACATAAACGATTGAGTTTGAAGTGCTGCACGTGTGATACCTTGAAGCATTTGAATAGAAGTTGCAGGCATAGCATCACGCGTTTCGACTGTACGCATATCGCGACGTTTGAGAGCTGAGTTTTCGTCACGAAGCTTACGTGCTGTTACGATTTGACCTGCCATGAAGTTAGTTGAATCGCCTGCGTCAGTAACAACTTTTTTGCCCCAGATACGGTCGTTTTCTTCCATGAATTCAATTTTGTCAACCACTTGACCTTCAAGGAAACGAGTATCACCTGCGTCAGCAATTTGTACTTTACGCATCATTTGGCGTACGATAACTTCGAAGTGTTTGTCGTTGATTTTCACACCTTGGAGGCGATAAACGTCTTGTACTTCGTTCACGATATACTCTTGAACAGCAGTAGGACCTTTAATTGCCAAAATATCAGAAGGAGTGATAGCTCCGTCAGAAAGTGGAGTACCTGCACGTACGTAATCGCCATCTTGTACAAGGATTTGTTTTGACAAGAGCACGAGATATTTTTTCTCTTCGCCAGTACGTGAAGTAAGGATGATTTCACGGTTACCACGTTTGATTTTACCGAATGTGATTTCGCCATCGATTTCAGCTACAACAGCTGGGTTAGATGGGTTACGAGCCTCGAACAATTCAGTAACACGTGGAAGACCACCGGTGATGTCACCTGTTTTACCTACGGCACGTGGAATCTTAACAATCAAATCGCCAGGTTTAACCTTTTGTTTTGTATCAACTACCAAGTGGGCTCCCACTGGGAGGTTGTATGTTTTGAGAACATTTCCAGCTTTATCGACAATTTGAGCTGCAGGAGCTTTAGTTTTGTCTTTCGACTCGATAATGATTTTCTCCAAAAGACCTGTTGTTTCGTCTGATTCTACTTTATAAGTTGAATTTTCAACCATAGATTCGAATTGAACAGTACCTGCAACCTCAGAAACGATAACTGCGTTGAATGGGTCCCATTCACAAATCTTATCACCTTTCTTGATTTCAGAACCAGCAGGGATAAAGAGTTTAGAACCATAAGGTATATTTTGAGTTGTGAGGGCAATGCCTGTGTTGTGGTCGATAATACGAGCCTCAGCCAAACGTCCTACAACAACTTGATATTTAGCTCCTGTAGCGTCTTCTGCATCAACAACACGAAGTTCATCGATTTCGAGACGACCATCGTATTTAGATGTAATACCGTTGTCAACAGCAATATTCGAAGCCACACCACCGACGTGGAATGTACGAAGTGTCAACTGTGTACCTGGCTCACCAATAGATTGTGCTGCAATAACACCAACAGCTTCACCTTTATTAACCATACGGCCAGTAGCAAGGTTGCGACCGTAACATTTAGCACACACGCCGTGACGAGCTTCGCAAGTGAGCACTGAACGGATTTCAACGCGTTCGATTGGTGAATTTTCGATACGTTTAGCAGCTGCTTCTACGATTTCTTCACCTGCAGCAACGATAAGGTCTCCAGTGAGAGGGTCGATAACATCGTGAACAGAAACACGACCAAGGATGCGCTCGTAGAGAGAAGCAACAACCTCTTCGTTGTTTTTGATTTCAGTTGCAACAAGACCACGCAATGTACCACAATCTTCTTCAGTGATAATAACGTCGTGAGAAACGTCAACAAGACGACGAGTGAGGTAACCAGCATCGGCAGTTTTCAACGCCGTATCGGCAAGACCTTTACGCGCACCGTGAGTAGAAATAAAGTACTCCAACACGCTAAGACCTTCTTTAAAGTTAGCCAAGATAGGGTTTTCGATAATTTGACCGCCTTCGGCACCTGCTTTTTGAGGTTTAGCCATCAAACCACGCATACCTGACAACTGACGAATCTGCTCACGAGAACCACGGGCACCAGAATCCAACATCATATATACTGAGTTGAAACCTTGATTGTCGCCTGAGAGTTGTTTCATTACGACGCTTGTCAATTCACTATTAACACGTGTCCAAGTGTCGATGATTTGATTATAACGTTCGTTATTAGTGATA
>JAZOMI010000063.1:0-28801 GCA_045653825.1 Candidatus Aphodosoma sp.
TTTGCTCGGCATAGTTTAAGCAAACTTAACTCTGCTCTCGCTTATCGCAAAAAATCACTAGCGGTTAAGCACATTAGCCCTCTTCGAGGACTTTTAAGCAAGCTAATAATAATTTTAATTCCGCCAACGGGTTATATTTATAGTATGTTGTAGTTAGGGTGGGGTAGTGTGGGAGGATATATAAAAAATAGGCGGTCAATCGGGATTTGATTGGCCGCCTATTTTTGTGTGTGTTATCTGAATGAACTCCCTCCGAGGAATTCTCTCAATAGTGATGTGGCTGGGATTTCGTGGTCGTGGATTGGGATGAAGTATTTCAAGAATTTCAACAAACGGTGCGCTTCGGTGTATTCTTCGCAGTATTGTGGCACATCGGCAAGGATTGGCTCAGCATGTTTGCGGAGGACGGCAAGCTCGAACAACAAGGCGGAATTGAACATCACATCGGCATTCTCTTGATAAGGGAATATCCAACGTTCTTCGCCACGACGAACGGATGGCCAGCGTTGGATGGTTTCGCGTGCCGAATAGTTGCGGAATTTGTAGTCGCGCACTATGCGACGAAGCAAGCGAGTGTCGTCGGTCGGTATCCAATTGTGCGAGTCGAGCGAGATGGTAGTCAGTGCCGACACATATATCTTAAACATAGCCGATTGTGGTATAGACGGGCACATGTCGGGGTTGAGGGCATGGATACCTTCCATAATCAATACGCTACCTGGCGTAAGTTGTACTTTCTCGCCACGCCAACGACGTTCTCCTATAGTGAAATCGTAGTACGGAATTTCAACCTCTTCTCCATTGAGTATTCTCACCAATTGGTCGTTAAGCAATTCTAGGTCAAGAGCATTAAGTGCTTCGAAGTCCCATTCGCCATGCTCATCGAGTGGCGTATCTACACGATTGACGAAATAGTTGTCGAGACTAAGAACTATAGGTTTGATGCCAGCAACCATCAGTTGTATGCTGAGGCGTTTGGAGAATGTGGTTTTGCCCGATGACGATGGACCTGAAATCATCACAAAACGACTTTCTGGTTGGCGATGGGCAATCATATCGGCAATTTGGGCTATCTTCTTTTCGTGCAAAGCTTCCGACACTTTGATGAGGTCGTAAACTGAATGGTCGCGACATATTTTGTTGAAATCGCCCACATTGGTGAGTTCCATAAGTTTGTTCCAGCGTACGAACTCATTGAATATGTCAAACATCTTTGGTTCGTCGATGAAATCGGCCAATTTTGAAGGATTACGCTTGTCAATAACACGTAGCAAAATACCATTTTTGTAGGCTTGAAGGTCAAACATAGGAACATAGCCCGTAGATGGCACAAGCACGCCATTGTAGTGGTCTATATAGTCGCCTATGCGGAAATAGCGCACGTATGGCACTCCAAGTGTTTCAAATAGAATGGCTTTGTCCATAAATCCGCGTTGGCGAAACATCTCTATCACGGTCATCGTCTGGCGTTCTTCGCTCACGATAGGCATGTCGGCAGCGATAATCTCTTGCATCTTATGGCGCAATTCATCAATCAGGCTCTCTGACACTTTTGTCTCTCGGTTGTCTATGCAGCAGTAATAGCCCTGACAGATTGGGTGCTCTATTCTCAATCGCGATTCTGGTTGTATTTCCGACAACGCTTTGGCCATAATCATGCTGATTGAACGCAGATATACACGATTGCCTGATGGGCATGTAACATCGATGAATTCGATGTTTTTTGGCTTATAAATCCTAAAATTTAACGACTCGACTTTGTAATTTACACGAGCTGCCAACACTTGATTAGGCAGATTGATTTGTAAATCGTTGTAGATGTCAAGCAAAGAGACGCCCATCGGGTACTCTTTGAATGTCTGAGTGTTTTTGCAGTAGATTGTGACCATGATATGAATGTTGAGAGTTGAGAGTTGAAAGTTGAGAGTTGAAAGTTGAAAGTTGAGAGATTAGAGTCGTATGGCAAGTTATATGGAGTTGACATTAGCAGATTGCAGTCTATTATCTGTGCCTGTTGATGTTAATAATCTCTTGATTTTCAATAAAAACATCTTTGTTGTAAAAAAAACATTATTTCGTTGTCAAAGTTACACAAAATTTTTATAAATAATATGTAATTTTTTATTAAATTTGCAGTCGGAAACTTTATTTAGTAAAAAGCGAAAAGTTATAAGTCGCAATACATTGATTTTATTTATAAAAATAGCTTATTACTAATTTTTTAACTTTAACAATAGAGTGTCGAGTGGCGTTGTCTTGCTACTCGCTACTTGCTACTTAAAATCTAAAATATGAATTTTGGTTTTATTGATTTATTGACCCTCATTGGCTCTATCGGACTCTTTTTGTATGGTATGAAGTTGATGAGTGAGGGTCTTCAAAAGGCAGCGGGCGACCGTTTGCGTAACATTTTAGCATGTATGACAAACAATCGTTTTGTCGGAGCTTTGACAGGTATTCTCGTAACTGCGCTCATTCAGAGTTCTTCTGCGACTACTGTGATGATTGTTAGTTTTGTTAATGCTGGATTGTTGTCTTTGGCTCAATCTATGGCTGTTATCATGGGTGCCAATGTTGGTACTACGGCTACTGCTTGGATTCTCTATCTCGGTGGTTTCAAAGTTAATCTTGCCGCAGCCTCTATTCCACTCATTGCATTTACAATTCCAATGCTCTTTTCTAAAAAGAATTCTTGGAAAAGTTGGGGTGAGGTGATTTTAGGTTTTTCATTCCTTTTTATGGGTTTGGATTTGTTAAACCACTCAGTGCCAGATCTCCGTTCTAACCCTGAACTCTTTGCAGTAATACAAAATTATGCCGACATGGGATTCTTATCTATCCTACTTTTTGCTTTTGTCGGTATGATACTTACAATGGTAGTGCAATCATCAAGTGTTACTTTTGCTATTGTACTTGTCATCTGTAGCAAAGGTTGGATTTCGTTTGACATGGCCGCGGCTTTGGTTCTTGGTAGCAATATTGGTACTTGTATTACTCCACTCATTGCTGCCATCTCTGGTAATATTTGGGCAAAACGTGCTGCTATGGGACACTTGATGTTCAATGTATTAGGTTCTATTTGGGTGTTGGCTCTATACTACCCTTTCATGAAATTAGTTGTTTGGTTGTCAACTATGGGACAAGGCGACCCTACGGCGTTGCTTTCGTTTGTTGATAGCACTGATCCAATGATTATCAATGCGTTGAACGATGGTACACTCGATTTGACCGACCCTGCAAATCAAGCGCTTGCAACAACTTTTGCGGCTAATCAAGCATACGTATCGTTTGGTTTGTCTATCTTCCACACTCTTTTCAATGCAATCAACATCTGTATTATGATTTGGCTTACAGGTTTGTATGTGAAAATCGTTACTAAACTCATTCCAAGTAAACCTACTGAAGAAGACAACGAATCGCATCTCACTTTCATCACAACAGGTATGCTCTCTACATCAGAGCTTTCAATCCTCCAAGCACGTAAAGAGATTCAACTTTATGGCGAACGCGCTCAACGCATGTTTGGTCTTGTGCGCGACTTGTTCCACGAAGAAGATGACAAAGAATTTACATCTAAATTCTCTCGTATTCAAAAATACGAAAATATCTCTGACCGCATGGAAATGGAGATTGCAAACTATTTGACTAAAGTGTCGGCTGGTCGTCTCTCTGATGAAAGTAAACACCAAGTGCAAATGAAACTCCGTGTTATTTCAGAAATTGAGAGTGTTGCCGATTCATGTTATAATCTTGCTCGTACATTGCAACGACGCAAACAACAACCTGAAAAATTCACAGATGAGATTAATGGCAATATCGAATTGATGTTCAACCTTATCGAAAGTGGGTTGCAAAATATGTGTACGGTTCTTGGTATGGAGCATATCGAAAATGCCTACGTGAATACAGCACAAAATATCGAAAATGAAATCAACAACTATCGCAATCAACTTAAATTGCAAAATGTTATTGCCGTGAACGAAGGTTATTACGACTATCCTACTGCAACAACCTACATGGATACAATCGTTGAATGCGAAAAAATGGGCGACTATATCGTTAACGTAGTTGAAGCTGTTGCCGACTCAAAAGTTCATCCTGTAGCTGATTGAAAACATAAAAAGACATAAGGGCAGAATTCTGTGTTCTTATGTCTTTCTGTCTAAAAAATAAATTAGTAAAATGACTCTTACAGAACAACAATTCGACAAATCGGCAGCCGAATGCCGTTCAATTTACGAGAAAAAATTAAAAGACTACGGAGCAGCATGGCGCATCATGCGTCCAGCAAGTCTTACCGACCAAATATTCATCAAAGCCAATCGTATTCGCTCTTTAGAGATTAAAGGTACATCAATGGTCAATGAAGGCATTCGTCCTGAGTTGATTGGCATTATCAACTACTGCATCATTGCCCTCATTCAATTAGAGTTAGGCTATGCCGAAACTGACGACCTACCAGTTGAGCGCGCACTCGAACTATATGACAAATATATGCTCGAAGCCAAAAATCTCATGATTGCTAAAAATCACGACTACGACGAGGCTTGGCGCCAAATGCGCACTCAGTCATATACCGACCTCATCCTCATGAAGATACATCGCACTAAGCAAATCGAAGACAACAACGGCAAAACCCTCATTTCTGAAGGCGTCGATGCCAACTACTTCGATATGCTCAACTACGCTGTATTCTACATGATTCAACAAGTTTAATTCATAATTCATAATTTTTTCGCCTAACGGCTCAAAGACTTTCAGTTCATAATGCATAATTATTGTTCGACAAGTCCAACAATATCTCGTGTCTTGTTTCTCATATTTCGTGTTTTAGTAGGGATTACTTTCGTGTTCTCTGGTTTCGTGAAGGCAATCGACCCGCTTGGCACAACCTATAAAATACAAGACTACCTCGAAGTGATGAACCTCAGTTGGTTCTCCGAGTTGGCTTTAATAGCATCATTCACACTCATCACTGCCGAATTTTTGGCTGGTATGTTATTGATTACCAATATCAATTTCAAACTTGGCCTTTGGTTGTCTTCTCTCCTTATGATTGCAATGACGCCACTCACACTTTGGATTGCCCTCGAAAATCCAGTGACCGATTGTGGATGTTTTGGCGATGCAATAATCCTCTCTAATTGGGCAACTTTCTGGAAAAATATAGTGCTTGATGCGTTGATTATCATCTTGTGGTTGTTGCAAAAACGAGTTTACCGCCCTTGGCTCACTTCATTTCCATCTTGGACATTAACATTAAGTTTCTGCCTTATCACTATTGGTGTGGGCATACATTCACTTAACAATCTGCCTATTATCGACTTTCGCCCATATAAAATAGGTAACGACATACTTGTCGGTATGGAATTGCCTGAAGGTGCTGTGCGCGACCAATATCACACCACATTCGTCTATAGTCGCGATGGCGTAGAACAAGAATTCGAATTGCAAGACGCACCATACAACGACTCAACATGGACCTTTGTTGAACAACGCACCGAGTTAATAGCCAAAGGCGAAGAGCCTCCAATCCACGATTTCTCTATCATCACTCCCGAAGGCGACGATTTAACTTATGACATTCTCTATCGTGAAGGGCGTACCTATCTCGTGGTGATGTACGATTTGCATAAAGTCAAGACTAAATATCTCGACAATGTGCGCCAAGTCTATGACAAAGCACAAGCCGAAGGAGCTGAATTCCTCGTACTTACCGCTTCGTCTGACTTAATAGATGAGTTCAAACAAGAGCATAATTTGCCTTATCAATTTGCACTCACCGACCCAATCCAACTCAAAACAATGGTGCGTTCAAATCCAGGAGTGGTCATCCTCGAAGGCTCAAAAGTAGTCGATAAATTCAATCCGAATTGGAAATTTAATAAATAATGAGTAGGGACGCTCGGTTCGAGCGTCCGAAAAGAAAAAAGAACCTCAAAGAGGTTCAACTATGCTTAACCGCTGTGTGATTTTTTGTGGGAGCGAAGCGATATACAAAAAATTACCTGCGGATAGAAAAAACATCCCCCCCCTTATCGTCCCCAACGGGGGCGAACATAAATATTACAATCACAAGGCGTGTACTTTAAATAAAGAATATGTATTTATGTTGAAATAAATAACAATTAAATATCTAAAAATATGAGAAAAAATATTGTAGCAGGTAACTGGAAAATGAACAAAAACCTGCAAGAAGGCGTAGCATTAGCTGCTGAATTGAAAGAAAAAGTAACTAACCCTAATTGCGATGTAATTATCGGTACTCCATTCATTCATCTTGCAACTGTGGCAGAGTTAGTTAAAGGTTCTCCAATTGCTGTTGCTGCCGAAAACTGTGCTGACCACGCATCAGGTGCTTATACAGGCGAAGTGTCTGCCGAAATGGTAGCTTCTACAGGCGCAACATATTGTATTATAGGTCACTCTGAACGCCGTACATATTATGGCGAAACATACGAAATCCTTCGCGAAAAAGTGCAATTAGCTTTAGCTAACAACCTCCGTCCTATCTTCTGTATCGGCGAGGTGAAAGAAGAACGCGAAGCTAATCGTCAAAACGAAGTAGTTAAAGCACAACTCGAAGGCTCAGTATTCAACCTTTCAGCTGAAGACTTTGGCAAACTCGTTATTGCTTACGAGCCAGTTTGGGCTATCGGCACAGGATTGACTGCAACTCCAGAACAAGCACAAGAAATCCATGCTTACATCCGTAGCCTCATCTCTGAAAAATATGGCAAAGAGGTAGCCGACAACACATCAATCCTTTATGGTGGTAGCTGTAATGCTAAAAACGCAGCAGGTCTCTTCGCTAACCCTGATATTGATGGTGGTCTTATCGGTGGCGCATCTCTCAAAGCTGACGACTTCTGCGCAATCATCAACGCATTCTAATTCTATAACATATAGTAGGGACACGGTATGCCGTGTCCGCTAACTCAACGAGTTAACAAATATCTTAAAAATCTTCATTCTGCTTCAGTTGGATGAAGATTTTTTCTTGTTAATATCTTGTTAATATTTTTAACTAAAATTTGCGTGGAACATTCGAGAAAAATTGCTATTTTTGTATTTTATTTGCATGGGTTACTGTGTAAATACTAAATAGGTAATTATGAGAGTATTGATAATTTGTTTTTCGTCGATTAGTAATGTTGCGGCAATTGTTCCACAGCTTTATGGGCTTACGTGCGACTATCCTGAGCATGAATTTGTGGTGCTCAGTCGTGGTTTTTTGCGCCCTCTTTTCGATAAGTTGAACAATGTTACATTCGTGGGTGGTGATATTCGTGGAGTGCATAAAAGTCCGATGGGGGTATATCGACTTTTTAAGGAGTTGAAAGCCTTACGCCCTGATGTTGTGCTTGATATGCAATGCTCGTGGCGCACAAAGATGATAGCTCGCCTATTTATGCTTACGGGTACTAAGACTTTGGCTATTGGTTTTGCTTCGGCAGAGCAGAAGCGGTTGATTAAACATGGAGCTGAGAAATATCATCCAATACCTACAATTTTTGATCGACAAGCCCGTTTATATGCTAAGATTCGCTTGAAGGTGAATGATTCGTTCTGCAAACTATATGAACCAACAGCTGAACAAAAAGAAAAAATCATAGAATTATACGGCGAAAAACAGGGACGATGGATTGGTATTGCGCCATTTTCGATGGCAAGAGGCAAAACTTTGCCTTTCCGCAAAATGAAAAATATTATAGCATATTTCGACAAGCAACCTAACACTAAAATATTCCTATTTGGTGCGGGCGAAATGGAAAACGAGTTGTTATCGGATTGGCAGTCGTTGTATGAAAATGTTTATGCGGTACATACTAATTTGCAGCTTGATGATGAGTTGGCACTGATGAGTCAGCTCGATGTGATGGTAAGTATGGACTCTGCAAATATGCACTTGGCATCATTGATGGCAGTGCCTGTCGTGAGCGTTTGGGGCGCATCGCATCACTATTCAGGTTTCTTGGGTTGGAAACAATTGGCTGAGAATTGTGTTGGAGTAGATTTCTCATGTCGCCCTTGCACAGCTCATTCAGATAAAAAATGTAAATATGGCGACTATCGTTGTCTCGAAAGTCTTCATTCAAGTAAAATAATCGAAGTAATTAATCAATGCATAATGCACAATGCATAATGCACAATTGCCATTCGGCATTTGTTTAATTAATAATAAAAAGGTAATTAAGATTATGCATTGTGCATTTAGCATTGTGCATTGAAATATGAATTATGGGAAAAATTATAGCTATAGCAAATCAAAAAGGTGGTGTAGGTAAAACAACCACAAGTATCAACCTTTCGGCTTCGTTGGCGCGCGAAGGCAAAACTGTGCTTCTTATCGATGCTGACCCTCAAGCCAATGCCTCTTCGGGTTTAGGTGTTGATATCAAAGAGTTGAAAACAACTATCTATGAGTGTATGATTGGCGAGGTGAAAGTGGCTGATGCTACTTTCGATACCGATATCGAAGGTTTGAAAATCGTTCCTTCGCATATCGACCTTGTGGGTGCCGAAATCGAGATGCTCAATCTCGACAATCGTGAGAAATGTATGCGCAACATGTTGGTGTCTGAAAAAAGCAAATACGATTACATTATCATTGACTGTTCTCCTTCGTTGGGTCTTATTACAGTTAATGCCCTCACTGCTGCCGACTCGGTTATTATCCCCGTACAGTGTGAATATTTTGCTCTCGAAGGTATAGGTAAATTGTTGAATACCATTAAGATTATCAAGAGTGGATTGAATCCTGCGCTAAATATCGAAGGCTTCTTGCTCACTATGTTCGATGCTCGTCTCCGTTATGCCAACCAAGTAGCTGAAGAGGTGCGCAAACATTTCGGTGATATGGTATTCAAAACTATTATTCAGCGTAACGTAAAACTCTCAGAGGCTACTTCTTACGGACAACCTGCATTGGTTTATGACCCAGATTCACGTGGAGCACAAAACCATATCGAACTTGCTAAAGAATTGATTAATAAGAAGTAATTTTATTTCACATAAGTACATAATTCGTTGTTTTTGGGTTGACTTTGTTAGGCGTTTTTTTTAAAATTTGCGAATGGTTGCTTGCTGTTTTAAGTACATGCCTTAAATCATGAGTGTAGTTTAGTTTGTATAGCGAAGACTTGTACTTAAAAATAGGTTATCCTTACGAAAATATAAAATAGATATATAATTTGTGGACCTGAAAATAAAATGTGTACTTCTGTTAAAAGTAACAATAATAAACAAATATGAAAAAACAAGCATTAGGTCGTGGACTAAGCGCATTGATTGAAACAGAACCAGTGGCTGCGGTAGGTTCGACCATTTTTAATGAAATAGAAATTAGCAAGATAAAACCAAATCCTAATCAGCCTCGTACTGAATTTGACGATGAGGCATTGGAGGAGTTGGCTGCATCTATTCGTGCTAATGGCATCATTAGCCCTATTACATTGCGCAAAATCAGCGACGACAACTACCAAATCATTGCTGGCGAACGTCGTTATCGTGCATCTAAATTGGCTGGGTTAGACAAAATTCCAGCATATATTCGTGATGTAGATGACGGACAAGTGATGGAGATGGCTCTTATCGAGAATATCCAACGCGAAGACTTGAACGCCATAGAAATTGCGTTGAGCTACAATAGTCTTGTAGCTACACTCAATCTCACACAAGAGGCTTTGGCTGAGCGTGTTGGTAAGAAACGTGCAACTATCACCAACTATCTTCGTCTGCTCAAACTGCCTGCCGAAATACAGATGGGTTTGAAAGACAAAAAGATAGATATGGGTCATGCGCGTGCTCTTGTTAGTGTTGATAATCCAGAGCAAATGTTGGCTATTTATGCGCAAGTATTGACCGAAGGAGCGTCGGTGCGTCGTACCGAAGAATTGGTGCGTATGGCAGCATCGGGCGAAACTACAGAAAAACCTGAGAGAAAAGAAAAACAACACACTATCATGCCTGAAGAATATGACACACTTTGCAAAGAGTTGAACGAAAAATTCAATGCTCGTGTGAAACTCTCTTATAACGAAAAAGGCAAAGGTAAAGTAGTCATTCCGTTTGATTCTGACGATGATTTGATGCGATTGATGTCGTTGTTTGATAAGATAAATTGATAGATACGAGATATTAGACATGAGATGTGAGATATAAGATTTTAGATTGTGCGATTTATAAGGGCTTACATATTATTGTTTTGGGTGTTTGTGGCTTCGGGGCTACAAGCACAAGAACCTAATTCACAATTCATAATTCATAATTCACAATTATCTATAGACTCTATAAACTATATAGATTCTATAAACCCTATAGATTCTACAATCTTTCAACTTTCAACTTTCAATTCTCAACTTGAGACGCAAAGTATTGCGTCTCTACAAGAGGATTCAGTTAAGTTGTCTCGTCAATTGCGTCGTGAGCAACGAGCATTAGAATATGCCAATTTTAAGCCCGACCCAAACAAGAGCCTTTGGTTGGCACTGACATTCCCTGGTGCAGGTCAAATTTATAACCGTAAATATTGGAAATTACCAATTATCTATGGTGGGGCAATGGGTGTTGCGTATGCTGTTTCGTATTATGGCGGACACTACAATGATTATATGCGTGGTTATCGCGATTATTTAGATTCCGACCCTAATACAAACTATCATCTTGAGCTGATTCCTCAAGGCTATCCTGAATCCAGCGCAGGCAATTATGTAAAGAACCGAGTCAATTCATATCGTCGTTATCGTGATATTTTCATCGTAGTGGGTGTAGCAGTATATGCTTTATCGGTGATAGATGCCTATGTCGATGCTCAATTAGCCGATTTTGACATCAGTACCGATTTGTCGATGAAAGTACGCCCTAAATTAGATGTCGAATTACATACCGGAAAACCTACTGCTGGTTGTCAAATGCAGATTTATTTTTAATTTTAGTATAAAGTAAAGAACAGAAAGATATTAAACAAAATGGAGTTAAAGAAGTTTTTATACATTTTAGTTTTTTGTGTGTTTTGTGGTAATATTGTAGCACAAGATATTACCGATAGTTTGCAAATTTCGGATGAGTCAGATATATTTGAGCAACTTGACTCGTTGAATGCGATGGAATTTTTGGAGTTGTCCGACTCAATGCCTGATTTACTTCCTGCAATGCAATATGCTGAACCTTTGGCATTTGATGTAACATTACATAACTATTTCCTCGAAAAAGCATTCACTATCGATTGCGAACGCAAAGATAGTGGTGCGGTATATTATTCCGACTCTGTTTATATGGCTCGTTTGCAGTCGATGCCTCATGTGATGGAAATGACTTATAATCGTGTAGTTAAGTCATGTATAGAACGCTATGCTCGTTGTCCTAAGGATGTTGGTTATATGCTTGGCATTGGCAATACCTACTATTTTCCAATGTTTGAGGAGGCTTTAGAGCGATACAATGTGCCTCTTGAACTAAAATATCTCCCTGTTATTGAGAGTGCGTTGAATGCAAAAGCAAAATCGCCTGTTGGTGCAATGGGGTTGTGGCAATTCATGGTCAGCACAGGCAAAATCTATGGCCTTGAGGTCAATAGTATGGTCGACGAGCGTCGCGACCCTCGCAAAGCATCCGATGCCGCTGCCCGTTTCCTTGCCGATTTATACAAACTCTATGGCGATTGGCATCTCGTCATCGCTGCCTACAACTGCGGACCTGGCAATGTAGCTAAAGCTCTCCGTATTGCCAATGGCAAACGAAATTTTTGGGAAATCTACCCATATCTTCCACGCGAAACACGCAGTTATGTCCCTCTTTTCATTGCGGCAAACTACATTATGAACTTCTATCACGAGCACAACATGTGCCCTGCTGTCCCTTTGTTCAATTATGCCACCGACACTGTCATGATTTCCGACCGTGTTCACCTTCAGCAAATTGCCGAAAAACTAAACATTCCACTCGACGAACTCAAATTCCTCAATCCTCAATATCGCTACGACATCATTCCAGGTAACATCAAGCCCTACCCACTCGTAGTGCCTTTCGAGCATATCAACTCCTATGCCCTCAATCGTGATAGCATCTTGGCTTACAAACCCGAGTTGGCTAAACGCGAAATCAAGCTCGAACCATCTGAAGGCGAGGTCATCTACTATAAAGTCAAAAGTGGCGATACTCTCGGTGGAATCGCCAAAAAATATCGCGTCTCTGTTAAGAATCTTCAAAAGTGGAACAAACTCAAATCCACCACAATTCGCGTAGGTCAAAAACTCAAAATTTATAAATAAAATCAAAAGACATAATAACAAAAGGACAAAAAATTTTGTTATTATGTTCTTTTGTCTTTTTTTATTTATTATGGAAAAAAAATACTATTCAATACGCGAAGTGGCCGACCAACTCAAAGTGCCACAATCCACTCTCCGATTTTGGGAAAAAGAGATTCACAACCTCCAACCCGGCAAATCGGCAGGTGGCACACGCCGCTATGTGCAGAAAGATATCGATTTATTGAAGCAAATCAAATTTCTCATAGAAGACCAACATCTTACGCTCGCTGGTGTCAACGAGCGATTAGCCACCCATCGCGATATTGATGAAAAACGAATGAAGGTGATTGAAAAACTTAAAGAAGTGCGCAAAGAACTCCAAGCTATTCGCCTCGAACTAAACGCCCACGAAGCACTTGCCGAAGAGTTGGTCGTTGATGATAATGCCACTACTGAAAATGAGTGAGATATTCAAAATGTACAAATAAAACCACTCCCTACCCGTACCCAACCTTCAAGCAACCTATGCCGAAGAAGACTGACACCAATCAACCTTCTGATTTAGTCTTTTTTCGAAGATATTAACCTTTGTTACACATCAATTTTTAATATGAAAAAGATACTATTTTTTCTCTCTGCTATTCTGTTTTTGACTAGTTGCTGCAATAGTCAATCTAGCAATTCCGAAACTTCTAAATCGTCTAAACCTAAAAACGTAATCTTCCTAATTGGCGATGGAATGGGTCTAAATCAACTCTATGCCGGCATGACTGCCAACGGTGGCACTCTCAACATCGAGCATTGCACTCACACCGGACTTGTCAAAACCTATTCTGCCAATTCCTATATCACCGACTCTGCCGCAGGTGGCACAGCCCTCGCCACTGGCTCTAAAACCAACAACGGCATGATAGGCATGAATGCCGACTCCGTAGCGGTGAAATCGGTACTTTCTGCTGCCGAAGAGGCTGGTATGGCTACTGGACTCGTTGCCACTGTTCGCATCACTCATGCCACTCCTGCATCATTTTATGCTCATCAAATCAATCGTGGCATGTATCAAGAAATTGCTGCTGATATGCTCACCTCTGGTGTCGATTTCTTTGTCGGTGGCGGTCGCAACGATTTCGAAGTCCGTAAAGACTCGCTCAACTATTCTGACTCCCTCCGCAATGCCAACTACCATATAGTCTATTCGCTCGACTCTGTCGAAGCTCCTGTATTGTTGCCTTTCGGCGCTCTCTGTGCCGATTACGATATGCCTCAGGCTCGCGAGCGAGGCAACTTCCTCCCTCAAGCAGTCGACTTGGCTATCAAGTCGTTGGATGCTCGTGCCGACGGATTCTTCCTCATGGTCGAAGGCTCACAAATCGATTATCAAGGCCACGGCAACAACACCGAAGGCGTAGTCGACGAAGTGCTCGATTTCGACCGTGCTATTCAAGTAGCCCTCGACTTTGCCGAGCGCGATGGCGAAACTCTCGTCGTCATCACTGCCGACCACGAAACTGGTGGCATGACCATCCTCAATGGCTCTTATGCCGACTCTACCGTAGTAGCACAATTCAACACCGGTGGCCACACAGGCACTATGGTGCCAATCTACTCATTCGGTCCATGCGCCGACCAATTCACTGGCATAATGGAAAATACCGATATTCCAATTCGCATCAAAACCGCTTTAGGATTCTAAATAGTAGAGACGCAATATTTTGCGTCTCTTTTTTTTCTATTAATGCATGCAAAAACCTCCCAACGCCCCCATCTCCCACAAAATCAATCATTTTTCGCCTGTTAAATTTTGTAAATTGCCAAAAAATCACTAACTTTGCATGATTTTTCTAAAAACAATAAAACATTTCATTATGAAACGATTAATCTATACTTTCGCGCTATTATTTGTTACTTTGTCTGCGATGGGGGCGTATAATCTTCCTGTGGGTAGATACATTTATTTTGCCAATACAGGAAATTGGACTACATCTACATTTGATTTCATGATAGGACATAATTCTTATTCTATAGGTTATCAAATGACAAAAATTAATAATACAAATTTATATTATTATAAACATTCAGGATCACAATGGAATGGATATACACAATGGGCGGTTTTTGGAAATAGTTCTCATTGGGGGGGTGAAAATAACTCTATTTCTCATCGACAACAATACTCTACAAATAAAACATCTGTAGGGACATCAGAGTTATCATTGACATATAATCTAATTCCAACAACAGGAACTACATTATCTAAAAATTCAAGTTATTCTACTCTATTAAACAAAACCCACACAATCAAATCTTATGTAGATGATGTCGAGTCGTCTGCTGGTGGTACGGTGTCTGCAACTTCATATAAATTGAATTCTGCTACTACTGCTACTGCTACAAATGGAACTACATCTATTGTGGCGGCATATACTGCAACTATAAAATTAACAGCGACAGTCAATGATGGCTATGAATTTATAGGTTGGTATATTGATGGTGCGCAAAAATCATCAAATACAACATATTCGTATAACGCACCAAATTCAGCAAAAACGATAAGTGCAAAATTTAGAAAATTGGCTGTTGCTGAACCTCAAATTGTTTCTTTCTCTGCATCTGCATCTGAAATTGATTTAGGTCAATCTGTTACTTTCAATGTTGAAGTTGAAAATGCTGATAAAAAAGATGTTGTATTCAAAAATGGTAATACCGTAATTACACCTCCATGGAAACCAGCAGAAGGTGGTGTATATACTATTACAGCAAATCTCAATGGCGCTACATCAAAATCAGTTAACGTAACAGTTTATGCGGCTACTATCTATTTTGATAATACCATTTCTGGATGGAGCAACGTGTATGCTTATTGTTGGAATTCTGATAGTGATAAAAATGCAGAATGGCCTGGTGTGAAATTGACTAATCCTGTGGGGAATGTATATACATATAAGTCAACAAAAGCTTATCAAAAGGTGATATTTAATGCAGGTCAAGGTCAACCACAGACTGCAGATCTTGATTTTGAAAATGGCAAGACTTACTCTATGCCGAAACCGATACCAGTAGTGGCGGGGACAGCAAATCTTTGTGGTGAGGATTGGGATGCTTCGAGTGAAGAAAATAAAATGGAAGAGGTTGATGGGGTTTATGTGAAAAGATATACTAGTGTACCTGCTGGGGAACATAAATTTAAAGTTTTATATAATGGTAATTGGTTTGGTTTTGGTGATCTTGAAGATAATAGTGGATGTAGTGATGATGGCGGTAATATTCAATTTACATTGGATAAATCGCGTGAGGTGATTATTTCTTTTAATCCTACGAATAGTAAGATTTCGTTGAGAATAGTTTATGATAATTTCCCTGTGGATACATTCTATTTTTCTCCAAAATCTGAGGGCGCTCGTTATGCTGCATATTTGTTTGGTGTGAGTGGGAATAGATGGGTTGATATGGTAGAGGAATATAATGCGATATATTCTTTCATTATGCCAGAGGGAGAATGGGATGGTTTGATATATTGTGAGATGAAGAGTGGTACTGTTGAAAATAAATGGGATAATAAAAAAGTGCAAACTGCTAATTTGCGTTATGATGGTGTAAATAATTGGTTTGTTGAGAGTGGAGCATCTTGGCGTAAGTTTGAGAATTTGATTTTTGCTGGTGATACGTTGTATTTCAAACCAGATAGTAATTGGGAGGCAGATGGTGCTCGTTTTGCTGCTTATTGTTGGGATATTGTTGGTGATAATGCGTGGGATGATTGTGAGTATAATGAAGAGAGCCATGTGTATGAGGTTGTTGCTCCTACACATAAAGATCCTAATTGTGCATGGACAAATATTAAATTTGTTCGTATGAATCCAGCAACGAAAGAAAATAATTTTAATAAAGGTGTATGTTGGCATCAAACACCAGATTTGACTTATGACGGAGAGAATGATTTGTTTGTTATTAAATTGACAAATGAAAATGATGAGAATACTGCAGATCCAAATAACTGGATTAGTTTTGCTAATCCGTTTAAAAATGTGATTTATTTGCATCCAAATTCTACACTTGCTCAAGCAGATAAAAAACGTTTTTCTGTATATTTTTGGAATGGTTTCGGTCAACATTGTTGGGTTAAGTTCGTTGAGCTGACTACACACAAAGGTATTTATTGCGCTGTAGTGCCAGAGGGGTATTGGACTGGTGCAAATATTTGTAGCATGAACCCTACGACAGATAACGATAGTTGGGATAAGGTGGGCGAAGAGTATGTTGACCTCTTGTTGCAGACAGATAATGTGACTTATCACAAAGATAAACTTTTATATCAACTTCCTGAATCTTGGAAAAATAATGTGCCTGCAAATGAGTGTTGGGTAGCATTGAACTTGCCAAAAGCAGAGGATGTGGATTGTTCAAATGAAGTAGGTCCTGGTATCTACCACACTTATTTCAAAAGAACTTTGTTAATATCTACTCCTGCCGATATCGCTAGATGGCATTGGATTTCGTTGCCATATAATGCGAAGGTTAGTGATATTCAGGGTGGTGAGTATGGTACTGATTTTATTATTCAAAAGTATGATACCGAAGCGCGTTCGGAATGGAAAAGCAATATAACTTCAGAGAACGAATCGGCTTGGATATGGATGGAAGAAGATGAAACATTGATGGCTGGTAGAGGTTATATTCTTGCGGTAAATGATGAAAAAAGTTCATACTCTTTGACCTTTGTTTCTGAATCTGATTTGAATATTGTGAAGAATCAATTTGATGGTAATAATGAAGATTATTCATCGGGCGTTGCTGAAAGTGCTAACTGGCATTTGATTGGTACTGGTTTATATGGCGCAGTTAATAGTTTTGGTGGTGTTGATTATGTAGCTATACCTCAAGGCAATGATTACGAATATTATCATCTTTCGGAAGAAGGATTGGCTGACCTTAATGCCTATGGTGCTTTCTTTGTTCAACATTCAGGCAATTACTCATTCTCAAAAGAGGCTCAAATAAGAAATTCTGCTCCTCGTCGCATTATGGAAGAAGATATAGTTGAACATTATTATGTATCAATCGGTAGTGGCGAAAATGCGGTGAATACGGCTATTTTTATGGCTGAAGACGGAACTGATAACTATGTAGTTGGTCAAGACTTCTTGCACTTGGGTGCTTCGGGCGAGTCATTACAATTCTATTCAAAACAGGGCAAAAATGATTTGGCTTTCAATTATCTCAAGAAAGAAGAACGCACTATAGCTTTGGGCGGTTATGTGGCTGAGGCAGGAAAATATACTATTTCGCTCACTGCCGAAGGTAAGGCTTCAAGCGTAATCCTATATGATTCCCAAACAGGTGAAGCCACCGACCTTTTGCAATACGACTATGAATTTGATGCCGAAAAGGGTTATTTAGACGGACGTTTTGATATCACAATTGCCTATGCCGCACAAGATGATACACCTACTGATGTTGAAATCGGCGGAAATGACAGATTAGTTGTGCTAAATAGCGATGGAATCGTAACTTTTGAGGGATTGGCTATTGGTGAAGAGGTCGTAATTTACGATATTATGGGACGCTGTGTGAATCATTTTGTAGCATCGAATGATGTGGCAAATGTAATGCTTGCCGATGGCGTATATGTCATGAAACATTCAAGTGAGATTATTAAATTTGTTGTTAACAGATAAAATACCTATTACCTATGAAAAATAAGAAACTTATTTTGTTTGTTTTTACTTTTGTTTTTTCATTGTTGACTTTGTCGGCTGATGAATATTATGGAAATATTAAGTTGAGGTCAATAGGTGTAGGCTATGCGCCTCAAACCAAAACAACCGAGCGTATCACATTGCACAATCACACTTCTTCAGAATATACAAGAACCTATGGAAGAAGCGACAATGCACAAAATTACACCATTCCATCGGCATCCAACTATTCTACTCTCAAAGTAGATAGAATGTCGAAAGAGAATAAACCTTTCGAAAATGATGTTGTAGCAACAGGAAATATGATGTATGCTTTCCCAACTAATCCAAAGGACCCAGGTGCCCCAATTGGCGACGCCATTCCGTTCACTATTATCCTTGCCGGAATATACATCTACTTAAGAAGCAGAAAATAATAGGCAATAATAAATAAAAAAAAGAGATGCAATGTTTTGTTGCATCTCTTTTTTGTGATTTTATTTTTGTTATTTGTTGTTAGAAGTTTTCGGGCCAAAGGTTGGTGCCATCGAAGGTGGCGAAGCCGTAATTTTGGTAGAATTCATCGAGAATTAGGAGTTGGCAGCCTGTGGCGAGGCGTATATTGACTTCTTGGTGTAGGTGCCCCATGATGATGTAGTTGACATCGGGATGCTCGGCAGAGAATTGTTTTGCCCATTCTACTTGGAAGGCGTTTGAATCGGTATTGTGGCTTTCGTAGTAGTTGTGGTGGCGGTTGTTATTCTCGATGGAATCGTGCTTTTTGCGGTTTCGAGCACTCCAACTATAACCAAAGGCATAGCCGAGACGTGGTATCATGAGGTGGCGGAAGAGCCATTGGGCAGTGCGGCTTTCGAATATGGAGTTGAGTAGGCGAGTGATGCGACGTTTTTCGCCTAAGCCATGTCCGTGGGCAAGATAGAATTGTTTGCCTTCAATGTCGATGAATTCGCCTGTTTTGTGAATGATTAGTCCGCAATAGTCGCGGAGGTAGCCGAAGGTCCATTGGTCGTGATTGCCACAGAAGAAGTGGATGCGAGTGCCTTGTTGGGTCTTTTGTCGTAGAGCATCGAGTAGGCGGTCGAAACCTGGCGGGATGGCATGTGCAAACTCGAACCAAAAGTCGAATATGTCACCGAGCAGGTATATTTCGGATTCTTCGGCAGTAGCCATGTCGAGCCATTCGATGAAATGGGCAATTTTTGCGTCATTATCATCGAATAGGCGTGAGCCAAGGTGTGAGTCTGCTACGAAGTAATGTTTCATTTTTTTCTTTGTTACTTTTGTCATTGCGCAAAAGTAACCAAAACGCTAGTGCTGTGCTTAAAAAGCTAAAAAGTTGATATAAATTCTACTCCGATTTAAACTCGGACAATCGGAGTGCTTCTTCAAATATTTGTGCTTGCCCACAGTTATTATGCTTCGATATGAACTAGTGTAACCTCGCCAAAAATCGTCGTTTACGAATTTAAATCAATTTTTTTGACGCTTTTTAAGGCAAGGCACGATAACCTTCGGCGTTTAATATGTGTAAAATTTGTGTAATTTGTGGGAGAAAAATAACTCCTAAAGAGGTTATAGTAGTCCGAGTTCGAGTTGGGCTTCTTCCGACATCATAGAGCGGTCCCACTCGGGTTCGAATACGAGGTTTACGGTAACGGATTTCACGCCTTCGACAGATTCGATTTTCATTTTGACGTCCTCCATAATGAATTCGGCTGCAGGGCAGTTAGGCGCAGTGAGTGTCATGTCGAGAGTGATGTCGCCTTCGTTGGTGTCAATGCGATAGATGAGTCCGAGGTCGTAGATATTGACAGGGATTTCAGGGTCGTAAACGGTTTTGAGCATCGCTACGATGCGTTCTTCAAGTTCGAGAAATTCGTTCATAATCAATTCAATGCACAATGCACAATGCATAATGCACAATTATTAGTCGTTAATTATTAATTTTTAATTTTCTATGTGCAAAGATACGAATTTTTTTTTGTAATTTTGTATTTTTAATGATAAAAGCTTTGGAAGATGAAAATTGGTAATGTAGAATTTGGGAAAGAGCCTTTGTTTTTGGCGCCGATGGAGGATGTTACGGACCCTGCGTTTAGATTGTTGTGTAAACGATTTGGAGCGGATATGGTTTATACAGAGTTTGTTAGTGCAGATGCATTGATAAGGAATGTGAAGCGTACGGAGCAGAAGTTGACCATACATGATGAGGAACGCCCTGTGGCGATTCAGATTTATGGTAAGGATGTTGATACGATGGTGGAGGCGGCAAAGATTGTGGAAGAGGCACGACCTGATATTTTGGACTTAAATTTTGGTTGTCCAGTGAAGAAGGTGGCAGGTAAAGGCGCAGGGTCGGGTATGTTGCGAGATATTCCTAAATTGTTGGCTATCACGAAGGCTGTGGTTGAGGTAGTAAATATTCCGGTTACGGTAAAGACGCGTTTGGGATGGGATGAGCAGTCGAAGATTATAGTTGACTTGGCAGAGGCGATACAAGATTGTGGCGCTCAGGCGTTGGCGATACATGGTCGTACGAGAGCGCAGATGTACACGGGAGAGGCGGATTGGACATTGATTGGGGAGGTGAAGAATAATCCGCGTATGAGGATTCCGATTATTGGTAATGGCGATGTGACGACTCCTGAGAGGGCTCGTGAGTGCTTTGATAAATATGGAGTTGATGCTGTGATGATTGGGCGTGGGTCGATTGGTAGACCTTGGATTTTTGAAGAGGTGAAGCATTATTTGCAAACGGGTGAGCATGTGGTTCCTTATTCGATGCAGTGGCAGATTGATATTATCAAGGAGCATGTGTTGAGGTCGATTGAGTGGTTGGGTGATGAGCGAAAGGGGATTGTGCATAGTAGAAGGCATTTGGCAATTACGCCTGTGTTTAAGGGTATTGACCACTTTAAGCCTACGAGGATTGCGATGTTGAGGGCAGAGACGTTGGAGGAGTTGTTTGCGATAATAGATTCGGTGCCGGGGATGGTGAATAATAATGATTTGTAGAAGATTATAGATGCTATAGTTACTATAACTTATAGTTACTATCACAATGTTATATGTTTGTTTTATGAATTCTCAATTCTCAATTCTCAACTCTCAATTCTCAATTCTCAATTCAATTGTTTGGTCGCCAGAACCTGAGATTTTTTCGGTGGGAAATTTCACTTTGTTGTGGTACGGGGTGTTGTTTGCTATGGGATTGGTGTTGGCGGGATGGTATGTGTGGTGTAGGTTTAAGGAGTTTGGGATTGAGCATCGACATTTTGAGAATTTGATAATTTGGGCGTTTTTGGGTATATTTTTGGGTGCGCGATTGGGGCATTGTTTGTTTTATGAGCCGGATTATTTTTTGTCGCGTCCGATAGAGATGTTTTTGCCTGTAGGAGTCGATGAAATGGGCAATTATTACTTCAATGGGTATCATGGATTGGCAAGTCATGGGGCGATTGTGGGGTTGATGTTGGCACTATTGTTGTTTAAGTGGAGATCGGGGTTGGCGATATTGCCTGTGATGGATTGGATGGCGTTGGCTACACCTTTGGCTGGAGCTTTTATTAGATTGGGGAATTTGATGAACCAGGAGATTGTGGGTGCGCCTACGGATGTGGCATGGGCATTTGTTTTTCCTGCGATAGATGATGTGCCGCGACATCCCGCTCAGTTGTATGAGTCGTTGTTCTTTTTTGTGTTGTTTGGAGTAGGGGTGTGGTTGTTTAGAACAATGAGATATAATGCGGTGAAATGGGGCTTTTATCTCTCTTTACAGTTGATTGTGATAGCAGGTTTTAGGTTTTGTGTGGAATTTGTGAAGGAGGTTCAGGTGGGTTTTGAGCGTGATATGGTGTTGAATATGGGTCAGTGGTTGAGTGTGCCTCTATTTTTGTTGGGGGGAGGGTTGATGTTTTGGACTCAAAAATATGTTAAAAATAGCGATAATTTAGAAAATAATAATTAACTTTGCACTTTAATAGTCGAAAGTAATAAGTAGTAAGTATAAAGAGTTTATGAAAAAGAGTATTTATGTTTTTGGAATATTGTTTTTAATGTTGTTTGTGTCTTGTAATAAGGATAATAACAACCAAACAGTTATTTCGGAAGAGGCAGTTATTACATCATTTTATTTGTATAGTGATAGTATCAAAGATATCAGTAACTATAAGTTTACAATTGATAATGATAGTATGTTGATATATAATTATGATTCTATTGCTTATGGCACTGAGGTTGATTCGTTGGCGTTTGTGTTGAATCCTCGGTTTCATAAAGTATATATCAACGATTCGATTGATTATTATACATTGGCAGGCGTTTATCTCGATTTTACGAAAGAGGTGAAATTCACAGTTGTAGCAGCAGATGAGATAGAGTCGGCTGACTATCGTGTGCGAGTGAATGTGCATCAGGTGGATCCAGACACTTTTATTTGGAAAAGTGTGAATGACCGTGTGTTTGAAGGCGATGCTCTGACTGCTAAAGCGGTGTATGTAAACGAGCGATTTGTTTATTTAGCTGTAGTTGATGGTAAGTTGCTGGTGAACAAGAGCGCAAATGGTTCAAGTTGGCTGTCAGTTCTACCTAAGGATTTGGATGTTGATTTGGCGAAATTGAATTTGAATAACTTAGTTGTAACTGACGATTGTATGTATGTAGAAGAGGATGGCCGATTGTATAAAAGTGTTGATGGTACAGCGTGGAGTGTGGTTGATGCCACAGGAGTGGAGGTTGATAGATTGTTGTTTGCAATGAATGATAAGGTGTATGCCGCAACAATATCTAATCATATTGCTCGATTGGATGCGGGTGTGTGGTCCGATTTGGGTGAATTGCCTGTAGGTTTCCCTGTTGAGGGTGGAGCTGTGTTGGTGGCAGATGCACCATCTGGAAAAAGTCGCGTTTTTGTAGTTGGCGGTATTGATAAAGAAGGCAATTATTTGTCGTCGGTATGGAGTAGTGAAGATGGAGTTTATTGGAGTGATATGACGGGGGGAAAAGAGCAATTTACACCTCGTGCGTATGCAGCAGTGGCTCAATATGGCGAAGGTTTGATGTTGTTTGGAGGAAAAGATACTGCAGGAAAAGTTGTTGAAGATGCACAGTTGTTCTCGAAAGATTATGGAATGACTTGGAGCGAACCAAAAGCAAAAACGGTAGTGGATAGCCTTTATGTGCCACGTTATGAGCATTCGGTTGTAGTAACGCCTAGTGGATATATCTATTTGATAGGTGGTCGAACTTCGGCTGAGGCTGCAATTAATGATGTATGGATGGGATTGAATTATGCGTCATTGCCAGGATTTAGAAGATAATGCACAATGTGTAGTCAACAGTCAACAGTCAACAGTCAACAGTCTGGGGAGGTAAATTTCGATATTCAACTTTCTTTGCCTTTGTCGAAGAGTGTGAGGGCGAGAGAGTTGGTGTTGGATGCTTTGAATGGTAGAGAAATAGAGATTGAGGATGAGAATGATGATATATCTGTGTTGTCGAGGGCGTTATATAATGCACAATTGTCAGACCAGTCGGACAACTCTCAACTCTCAACTCTCAACTCTCAACTTTCAACTTTCAACTTAAATGCTTCAGGTACTGCATTGAGGTTTTTGACTGCTTATTGTGCAGTGACAGATGGTGAGTGGGTTTTGACTGGGTTGGAGCGATTGTGTGAGCGTCCTATAAAGCCATTGGTGGATGCGCTGAGAGAAATGGGGGCAGAAATTGAATATGTGGAGAAAGATGGATTTGCACCATTGAAGATTGAAGGTAGAAGATTGAAAGGTGGTAGAGTGAGGTTAGATGCGTCGTTGAGCAGTCAGTTTGCTTCGGCATTGATGTTGATTTCGGATAGTGTAGATGGAGGAATAGAGATTGAATATGAAGGGGATGTGGCATCGCAATCGTATATTAGATTGACACAGAATGTGATAGAGAGATATAGAAGAGATGTGAGGTATAGTGGAGAGAGAGATTGGTCGTCGGCTATGGTGTGGTATGCGGCGATGGCAGTGTTGCGAAAAGGGAAATTTTTGCTTGAGGGGTTGAGTTTAGATAGTTGTCAGCCCGACAGAAAAATAGTTGAAGTGTTTGAGAAGTTGGGCGTTAGGACAAAGGCGGTGGAGAACGGAGTTGAGATAGAGACAAGCGGTGAGATTGTAGAGAAGTTGGTGTTAGATTGCAAAAATATGCCTGATGCAGTGATGTATATAGCCGTAGCGGCATGTTTGTTGGGAGTAGAATTTGAGATAAGCGGAGTGGAGACTTTGAGAGTGAAAGAGAGCGATAGGATTGAGGCGTTGATAACAGAAATGAAAAAATGTGGGTACTCTATTCAATGCACAATGCATAATGCACAATGCACAATTCGCAATTCACAATGTACAATTCACAATGTATTGTTAGAGGGGCAGGTGCCGAGGATAGAGACTTATAATGATCATAGAGTGGCTATGGCTATGGCTGTTGTGGGGTTGGTGATGGATATAGAGATTGAAAATCCAGAAGTGGTGTGTAAATCGTATCCTGGGTTTTGGGAAGAATATAAAAAAATGAGGAATGTGGAGTTAGGAATGAGGAATGAGGAATGAGGAATTATGATTGTATTTATAAAATAATAAACAAGAGAAGCGAATAAGTCTCATATCTCGCTACTCGCTACTATATGTCTGAAAAAATGAAAACATTAGAAGAAAAAGAGATTGAATTACTTGAGGAATTTGAGATTTATGAAGATTGGATGGATCGCTATCAGTATCTTGTGGATTTAGGTGGCGAATTGGAAGGTTTGTCGGCAGATGAGAAAAATGATGATACATTGATAAAAGGTTGTCAAAGTCAGGTTTGGTTGGTGTGCGATGAGCAAGATGGACGTTTATATTTTAGAGGAGAGAGTGATGCTATTATCGTAAAAGGTATAGTGGCTTTGTTGATAAATATGATGTCGGGTTGTACAGCCGAGGAGGTAGTGAAATATGATTTTGGTTTCCTCGATAAAATAGGATTGAAGGAGCATTTGTCGCCAACGCGCAGTAATGGACTTGTGTCGATGGTGGAGAAGATGAAATTATATGCTTTTAATAAGTTGAACTAACAATTCATGATGCGTTGTATTTTGCATTGTGAATTTTGCATTGTGAATTGATTAAAATGTCTAGATTATATTATTTTAATCCTGACCATGATTTGGCTTTGGCAAATGGTAATGCTCATTTTCAAGCACCAGAATCGGCAATGGCATTTGCCGATGATTTGTCGTTATTGCCATGTTGGTTTGCCGAAGAGGTAGCATCAGAGGTTTTAAGTGATCAGGAATTTACGGAAGAATTGAATGTATTAGGTTTGGATGTTGCTACTATTCCGTTGTTTTCTAAAGATAAAATAGAAGAATTTAAGGTGGAGCCTTGGGGTTGGGATATGGCAGTTCGTAAGTTTTTTTTGAATAATGGGGTTGCAGAAAAATTATTGCCTACACCAGAAAAAATAGAAGAGTATAAGCAGTTAGCTCATCGTAGATTGACTATTGAAGCGATGAATTATTTGCGAAGTCGGTCTATGTATCCAGACTCATTGCTTCGACCAGCAGTCGAATTGACTACTATGGTTGATGTTAATGCTTTTGCAGCTAAGCATAAAGAGGTTGTATTTAAGGCTCCTTGGAGTGGTAGTGGAAAAGGTGTGTTTTGGTCGTCGGGCCAGTTGACTCCGAGCCTTTCGGGATGGTGTAAGCGTGTGATAGAAAAGCAAGGCTCTGTAATGGGAGAAATGGCATATGATAGAGTACAGGATTTTGCAATGGAATTTAAGGTGGGTCGTGGAGATGTGATATTTGCCGGTTATTCGTTGTTTTTTACAGAGGGTAGTGGTATTTATCGTGGTAATTATTTATTGTCGAATGAAGATATTGAAGTGGAATTGACAAAATGGGTGTCAGTTGATTATTTGAGATGGATACGTGATGAGTTGACCAACTTTTTGCGTGAAAAGGTGGCGAAAACTTATACGGGATTTGTGGGGGTTGATATGTTTGTGTATTCTGAGACACGAGACACGAGACACGAGACACGAGATGTTGAGTATAAAATAAATCCGGTGGTAGAATTTAATTTGCGAATGACGATGGGTATGGTGGCGCGTGTGGTTTATGATCGTTGTGTGCAGAAAGGGGTGAAAGGGATGTTTACGATAGACCATTGTCCGCCAGGGGAGTTGTTGCGAGATCATATTGTTCAAACGGAAGAAAATCCGATTGAAATAGAGGGAGGACGATTTAAAAAGGGTTATTTTTCGTTGTGTCCGGTGACTGAAAATACGGTTTATAGGGCATGTATAGTATTAAAATAATTTAAAATTTGTGTTGTGTAATTGTTTTTTTGAAAAATAATTATTACCTTTGCAGCCTAATTATTAACATTAATATTTTATCTTATGAATTTTGGAAAATTACTTAAAGGATTTTTTGCTTTGGTGTTGATTTGTTCGATGTCAGCACAAGTATTAGCAACAGAACCAACAACAGAACCAACAAACGATCAGGTTTATTTGTTAGGTAACTGTGTGTCTTCTGGAATGGATAATTCTATGATTTTTGGTCTTACTGGCGACAAAGCTCACACTGTTGGTGGTGCTACTTTGTTAACGTTAGATAAATTGCAAGCAAAAGCTACAAGTATTGTAGGTATTCGTGTTTATATTGCTGATGAAGTGTCGTCAGGAAAAGTATTCTTAGGAAAAGAGTATGCAACTCCTGAAGTAGAAAAAGAATTTACATACAAAAAAGGAGGATGGCAATATGTGATGTTTGATCAGCCTTACGAATTTACTGCTGACACATATATTGGCTTTATGGCAACTGGCTCAACTAATTTCTTGGCTTTAGAAAAAGCTACAAAAGTTACAAAAACAGAGATGATATACCTTGATGGTGAATGGTCAACTGTTTATGCAAGTCTTAATGGTTATTATCTTTGGTCTGTTCAAGCTATTGTAGTTGGTGGTGATTACTCAAAAGAGGTACAAAACAATGTTATTCTCGATAAACAAGCTGTTTCGGAATCAGTAAAAGTAGGAGAGCCAATTGCGGTTTCTTGTGAAGTGCGTAATGCAGGTATTGTTCCAGCAGAAAATGTTGTTGTTAAATGTACTATTGGAGAAGAGACAAAAACTGTAACAATTGAAGAAAAATTGATGAACGGCCAAACTGCACTTGTTAATTTCGTAGATTTTGTCGCTCCTGAAATTGAAGAGGCTTATGCTAATTTAGCTGTAAATTTTGAGGTGGAATATGAATCGGATGCATCTATAGGTGATAATAAAGCAAAAACAACGCTTCCTGTTTTCTCTAATAAAGCAGTAGAACGTAATGCTATTTTGGTTGAACAATTTACAGGTCAAGGTTGTGGCTATTGCCCTGATGGCGCAAAAGCATTGAAAGCTGCTATAGATGGAATGCAAGATCCTGAAAAAGTAATTTGGGTGGCTCATCACTCTGGATATTCACCAGATGATTTCACTTTGAATGAGAGTCTTAATATTGCAAGCGATTTGGGTGTTCGCGGTGCTCCAAGTTGCGCTGTTGACCGTATGCCAGTTGAATATATGCCAGGTACAGCAGAGTTAGTTTGGCATCCAGCTTATTCAACAACTCCTTTGCTCGAAGGTTTGTTAGATGTGCCTGGTCTTGCTACTATAGATTTGTCTTACACTTATAACGAAGAGACTCGTAAATTGTCTGTAACAGTTAAAGGTAATTCGTTGATGAGTACAGCATATATAACTGTTCTTGTTAAACAAGATGGTATAGTTGCTAGACAATCTAATGGTGGAAATAATTATCAACACAACAATGCACCTCGCGTATTCTTAACAAAATCTTCAAGAGGTGATCTTTTGACTCTTGGTGAGAATGGTGAATATGAAGTGTCATACGAATGGGAAGTTCCAGGTAAAGTAGATAAATTCGCTTGTGCTGGTAATATGACTGTTGTTGCTTTTGTTCATGGAAGCATAACTAGTGCATCACAACGTATGGTTTATAATGCTGACCATGCTTCGTTTAACGTGGAAAATATCGTTGCTGTTGACTATACTTATGCAAATGATATGTGCATCTATCCTAACCCTGCAACAGATGTTTTGTTTGTAGATGGTATGAATGCTGGTGATGTAGTGAAAGTTTATACTATTGATGGTCTTCTTGTGAAAGAACAACAAATGGGTTCAGCAGAAGCATCTATCAATGTAAACGACTTGTCGGCAGGTACATATTTCTTGCAAGTAAATGAGAAAGTTGTTAAGTTTATCAAAAAATAAAATTAATTAAAAAAGTTAAGAAGCACCGAGTAAAAATCGGTGCTTCTTTTTTTTGATTTTCTTTTTGTTATATCGAAAAGTATTAGTAACTTTGCATGATATTATAGAATTAACAATTAATAATTAATAATTAATAAATTAGAGGTAAAGATTGAGATTAATTTCTCATTTTATCACCAAAGGCTCAAAGACCTTTGGTCCTCATTCCTTATTCCACATTGTTATGAAACTTCTTCAAGAAATCAAAGAACGCGCTCAACAAAATCCACAGCGCATTGTTTTGCCAGAAGGTACTGAACCTCGTACACTTGAGGCTGCTAACTCAGTATTGCGTGACAAAGTTGCTAAACTCATCCTTATCGGTAACCCTGCTGAAATCAATCGTTTGGCAGAAGAAAAAGGATACACTTACATCAAAGAGGCCACAATTGTTGACCCAGAAAACAATCCTAACCTTGAAAAATATGCTACTTTGCTTGCTGAACTTCGCAAAAGCAAAGGTATGACTATTGAAGAGGCTACACGTTTGGCTAAAGA
>JAZOMI010000064.1:0-27640 GCA_045653825.1 Candidatus Aphodosoma sp.
ACATTGGTCTGATGGTAGCACTGAAAATCCAAGAATTGTTACCCTTGATGAAGATATCGAATTATACGCATACTTCAAAGTAGCGGAAGCAACAAACATAGAAATTTCAAAAATCTCATCTGCTAACATCTACACAACCAACGGCACCCTCCACATCGAAGGCGCAACCGAAAACTACCACATCCTCGATGCAGCAGGTCGCCTAATCTACTCTGGCAATGCCACCACCCTACAACTCCCACGAGGCATCTACCTCGTTACAATGGGTGGCGAAGTGGAAAAAATAGTACTATAACGACCATATTAGTTGTGTCGATAGGCAAAGGTTGTTTTTGCCCCTTCGGGTCATCGGAAGCACGAGCCGTGCGTCCCTACATTAGGCGGACGCTCGAACCGAGCGTCCCTACTATAAAATCACAAAAGAGATACATCACTCACGATGTATCTCTTTTTTTATAATTTACATAAATACAATTATTCTATATTCTTGGATATTATGTCGAGTTTGTTGGTTTTGAGGCGAACTTTCAACCAGTTAAACAAGTGTTGATATTCATCGTTGGTTGGTTGTTGAGTCCAATTGATGTTTAATGTAGGGATTGTGTCTGACGTATTACTTTGTACGCTAAACTTCACGGCTTCTGCCATAGAAATATCGTGTATGTGAGGGTAAAGGACTGATAATTCGTGTGCAAGTTGCTCGGCGGTTACTTGTGCTCGTTGTTGCTCCAGGCGTATTTGCTGACGCAACTCTTGTATCAACGAATCTTTCTGTTCGATAGTGCGATCTTTATCTTCGATGAAATTTTGCAACATCTTGGCTTGAGTGCCAACATCGAGCGATGCTCCTCCTGCCTGGCGTATAGTCAATTTGGTATTTTTCAACCCCATCTCTTCCATTCGTTTTTGCAACACGGCAACTTGCTCTGAAGTTAATGGCTCACCAACAAGCGAAATGGTAATTTCATTGCCTTTACGTGAAAAAGTGCGTTTTTGTGAGATTATCTGCACATTTTGCATTACAGGACTATTCTGTATGTCATTTACATATTTTATTGCATCATTATCGAAAGAGGTTTCGCGAACTACATTGATAGCAATAAAAACTGATGGTACAAGCACCACAATTGTAAATACAGCAATACTACGACGCACTTTAAGTTCAGTAGCCTGATCAAGAAAATTTTTACGTGGAAAATGCAAATAGCGCACCATCAGATAGGTTGCCAATGCAATGAAAAAAGCATTAATAAAAAAGAGATAGAATGCTCCAAAGAAATATATTAACTGACCTGTGCCAAGTCCATAACCTGCAGTGCAAAGCGGTGGCATCAAAGCTGTTGCAATCGCTACTCCACTAACAACCGTAACTTTTTCTTGCTTACGCGATGCTGCTAATATACCTGCTAATCCACCAAAAAAAGCAATAAATACATCGTAAATAGTTGGCTTGGTACGTGCCAACAATTCGGATTGCGCATCACTCAATGGCGAAATCAAAAAATAAAGACTTGATGCCACAAGCGAAATAACAATCATTATAAACAAATTTTTCAACGACTTACGCAATAATTCTCCATCAGAAATACCGATAGACAAACCTAATCCCATGATAGGTCCCATAAGTGGCGAAACCAACATAGCACCAATAATTACGGCTGTAGAATTGACATTCAGACCTACTGACGCTATAATAATTGCGAAGAATAATACCCATACATTATCAGACCGAAACTCTACTCCCTTAGTTATATTCGCTATCGTAGTTTCGGAATCAGTATCTTCAGCAATACTTGCAAGAGATTTAATGTATGCCCAAATCTCTTTGATTATCTGCAATAAACGTTCTTTCATAAATTTAGATTTTTAGATATTAGACACGAGAAACGAGATGCAAAATAAGTGCAAACAAAGATACAAAAAAAAGTTGAGAGCTAAGTATTGAAGAGTTGAAATTTTTTTTGTAAATTTGCAATTTAATAAATAGTCAACGGACAACAGTCAACAAAACTCCCGTTGGTCGTGTCAACAATGAACAGTAGGGACGTAGTGTGCCCAATATTCCTCCCCTGTTTTAGGGGAGGTGTCCGCAGGACGGAGGGGTTAGACTATCGACCATAGACTATCGACAAAATATATATAAAATGAACAATCAACTACTTAATAGACTTGAGGGTTTGAATGCCCGATTTGAGGAAGTTTCTACACTAATTACCGACCCTGCGGTGATTGCTGACATGAAACGCTTCGTGAAACTCAATAAAGAATATAGCGATTTAGAAAAAATTCTCGCTAAAAGAGATGAATATCGCCGTGTTCTTAACAACATAGAAGAAGCAAAAACCATACTAAACACAGAAAACGACCCTGACCTTCGTGAAATGGCAAAAATGGAGTTGGAAGATTTAGAACCACGCGTTGAGCCATTGGAAGAAGAAATTAAAATATTACTCATTCCAGCTGACCCTGAAGATTCAAAAAACTGTACAGTCGAAATACGTGGTGGTACAGGTGGAGACGAGGCTGCTATCTTTGCTGGCGACCTCTATCGCATGTACACTAAATATTGTGAACAAAAAGGTTGGCGCATCGAGGTCACTTCGCTTACCGAAGGTACTGCAGGTGGCTACAAAGAGATTATTTTCAACGTATCGGGCGATGGTGGCACTTACGGAATATTAAAATACGAATCGGGTGTGCATCGCGTGCAACGTGTACCTCAAACAGAAACACAAGGCCGTGTGCATACTTCAGCTGCAACAGTAGCTGTATTACCCGAGGCAGAAGAAGTAGACGTAGAAATCAATCCTGCCGACTTGGAATATCAAACTGCTCGTTCATCAGGTGCAGGTGGACAGAATGTCAATAAGGTAGAGACAAAAGTACAACTCACCCACAAACCTACGGGCATTATGATTCAATGTCAAGTGGCTCGTTCACAGTTAGCTAACCGCGAAATGGCATTGCAAATGTTGCGTAACAAACTCTACGACATGGCTCTTCAAGAACACTTACAAGCCATATCTTCACGTCGTAAAACGATGGTGAGTACAGGCGACCGTTCAGCTAAAATTCGCACATACAACTACCCTCAAGGCCGCATCACTGACCACCGCATCAACTATACGATCTACAATCTCAGTGCATTTATGGATGGTGATATTCAAGGTTGTATCGACCAACTGATAGTTGCTGAAAATGCCGAACGTATGAAAGAATCGGAAATGTAAAAATATAAAAATATAAAAATATACTATAAATCATGACATCAAAAATAAAAATAACTCTACTACTTCTATTTACAACTTTCAACATATTTGCCAACGACACAACCAAAGTTGAGCCAAAACACGACCCTTATGAATTTGAAGTCTATGGTTTTGTGCGTAACGACTTCACGTTCGACTCGCGTAAAACTTATGCCGCTGTAGGCGAGTTGTTCAGCTTTATACCGATGGATAACCAGTTAAACTCTATGGGCGAAGACCTCAATGCTGTACCTTCATCACGCCTATTAGCAGTGGTGTCACGCCTCGGGTTCAACTTTAAGTCGCCTACATTCAACGGCATGTTTATCAATGCAAAAATCGAAACTGACTTCTGTGGCGCAGGTGCTAACTACAATATGTTCCGTATACGTCATGCTTGGGTGGGCCTCAATTGGAAACACCACCAACTCCTTGCTGGTCAATCGTGGCACCCAATGTCGGGCGACTTATTACCAAATATCGTATCTCTCAACACTGGCGCTCCGTTCAATGCCTTCTCGCGCGCTCCTCAAGTACGCTACAATGCTAAAGTGGGCAACGTAACTCTCTCAGCTGCTGCTATATACCAATTGCAATACCCTGCACCTGGGCCAAAAGGAAACTCTACCGACTATCAGGTGTTCGGTGGTCTACCTGAAATGTATCTTGGCGTGACTTATGCGGCAAACGGATTGAAAATCGGTATCGGTGGCGAATATATGTCGCTCCGTCCTCGCACTACTACAATGCTTCCTGATAGTTCAACAGTCAAAGTCAACGAAACGGTGAACTCAATCGCTACTCAACTCTTTGCACAATATAGTGGCAAAAACTTTACTGTTGCTGCTAAATCAATCTACGGACAAAACACTGGCCACCTACTTATGATGTCGGGCTATGGCTACTACGGCGTGAAGGAGGATGGCTACTCACGCAACTATGCACCTCTCACTCAATCGGCTACATGGCTCACACTCGCCTACCACACAGCCAAAGAGAAACATAATGTACGCGCTACGGTGCTTGGCGGTTATATGAAAAACTTTGGGGCACGCCACGACCTCAACGGTGTTTATGTACGTGGTTACGACAATATCGACCAAATATTCCGCGTGGCTCCTTCAATTCAATACCTATACAAAGGTCTTGTGCTTGGCGTGGAATATGAATATACTGGCGTGATGTATGGCACACCTCAAGCTAACTACTCTGTCGTAGGCGACCACCTCGTTGGCAACCACCGCGCATACGTAATGTTGGTGTATAATTTCTCACACAAATTCTTTAAATAATAAAGATTTAAGAATTAACAATGAATAATTACCTTCCGACATTAACAAAATAACAAAGATTCAAAGAAATTCGATTCTTCATTATTAATTCTTAATTTTTAATTCTTAATTAAATTAAATATGAACGATTGGAAAGCACGCTTAAATATAGTCTATTCAACAAATCCAGACTATCAATATGAAACAGATGAAGAACCAGAAGTAGAGACGCTTGAACCCCAAAAACAAAACCTACGTATCGAATTAGATCGCCGAAATCGCGGAGGTAAAGCCGTAACTCTTATCACAGGTTTCATCGGAACAGATAATGATCTAAAAGAATTGGGAAAAACTCTGAAAACTAAATGTGGTGTTGGAGGCTCAGCCAAAGATGGAGAAATAATCATTCAAGGCGACTTTCGAGAAAAAGTATTAGAACTACTCACTTCAATCGGCTACACTAAAACTAAACGAAAAAACTAAATCAACAAATAAAAAAAGGTAATCAAATTTTGAATTTGATTACCTTTTTTTTCTATTCCAATGCCTGTTTAGCCTGATTAAATATTCGCTCCAAACGCATCATATTACGCGCCATAAACACATAAAACTTATGCCAATCATCCCGACGATGAAAATCCATTTCATCATTCAACCTTATGTATATACGACAAACATCCTTTCCTGTTTCCAACTTATAAAAAGGCTCATACACAATCTCCATCCCATCAAACGCCTCTTCAAACAACATACGACAAGCATTAAAATGCTCATACAATTCAATTCGGCGATCGTAATCAGTATGATTAATCTCTAATACAACAGCAACATCATGCCGTTGTACATCAAATTTCAATTCCGTCCCTTTTAATCTTGTATTATAAAGCATAAACTTTTGTTTACGCTGTGCCAAACGTGGAATAGTATTACAATAATCAGCAAAACCATTCCAAAAATCAGTCTTTAATTGCTTTAATTCATCACGTTTATACATATTTCACTAAATTTTGTGCAAAGTTAGTTATTTTTTATGACTACTACGACATAAAATAAAAACAATTTAAAACAAAAAATTTAAAAACATGACATTAAAAAATAACACAACATAAAAATGGCCTTATATAATATCAATTTTCAACACTGATCATCAATAATTTATATAAAACAACAATAAAATACAACAATTTTACTTTCAAATTGATACATGTTGTAAAACATAAAAAAAAATGTCACTTAACAGATACAATAAAAAAATTTTTACACTACTTTTGTACCGCAAAAAATTAGACATAACCAATGCCATAAAATTTGCATAAAAACACAAATAAATAATAACCAACTGACAATAAGAGTTAGCATTTAACCCACCATTGTCAACTAAAAATCTATTACTATGATTATCGGTATTCCAAAAGAAATCAAAAACAACGAAAATCGCGTAGGTGCTAACCCTGCTGCTGTTCGTGAATTAGTAAAAAACGGTCACACTGTGTATGTACAAGCAACTGCTGGTATCGGCAGTGGTTATGCTGACGACGAATATGTTGCTGCTGGTGCTACAATTCTTCCTACAATCGAAGATGTGTATGCAATCGCAGAGATGATATATAAGGTAAAAGAACCTATTGCTTATGAATATCCACTCATCCGCAAAGGTCAATTGTTATTCACTTATTTCCACTTTGCTTGCGAACGCGAATTGACTGACGCTATGATCAAACAAGGCGCTATCTGTTTGGCTTACGAAACTGTAGTGAAAGATGGCGTATTGCCATTGCTCCAACCTATGTCTGAAGTTGCTGGTCGTATGGCTACTCAAGAAGGTGCTCGTTTCCTCGAAAAACCACAAGGCGGTAAAGGTATGTTGTTGGGTGGTGTGCCTGGCGTACGTGCAGCTCGCGTATTGGTTCTCGGTGGCGGTATCGTTGGTTACAATGCTGCTCTTATGGCTGCAGGTATGGGTGCTAACGTAACTATCACTGATATCTCTCTCCCTCGTCTCCGTCAATTGGAATATATGTTGCCTAAAAACGTGCGCACTCTCTACTCTTCTCAATACAACATCGAACAAGAATTGCCTCACACTGACCTCGTTATCGGTTCAGTTCTTATCCCTGGTGCCAAAGCTCCACATATCATCACTCGCGATATGCTCAAATTGATGCAACCAGGTTCTGTAATGGTCGACGTTGCTATCGACCAAGGTGGATGCTTCGAAACTTCTCACCCTACTACTCACTCTGAACCTATTTTCGAAGTTGACGGTATCGTTCACTATTGCGTGGCTAACATCCCTGGTGCTGTACCTATGACTTCTACTAACGCTCTCGGCAATGCTACTCTCCCTTATGCTATCCGCATCGCTAATATGGGTTGGAAAGAGGCTTGTCGCGCCGATGCTGGTTTGGCTAAAGGTCTTAACGTTGTTGATGGCAAAATCTGTTTTAAAGCCGTAAGCGAAGCATTTAATTTGCCTTACACTCCTGTTGACGAAATCCTTGCTTAATACACAAAAGCATATTTCTATAATAAAAAAAAGCATTTCTGAACTCTCAGAAATGCTTTTTTTTTCGTCTATAATATTTTATCTAAACCGAATAAAACAAACGAATTATCCAATGAAAAAAGTTTTGTGGCAATATCATCGAAAGATAAACAGACAAGGTCTGAATCGGGTCTTTTGCTACAATATAATGAAAACGAGGATTGCGTTTCACAACAATCTTACCTATCCTCCTCGCCAACATATCAGGATTTCCACCTCCTAGTTCGTCTTTCTCCACATTCTTGAGCACACGCGCAAACGATTGTTTATAATCATCACTATCTATAGTTAATTGCGATATTTTACGCGATTTTGTAAACCCAGTATTAAAATCTCCTGGATTAACACAAACTATCTTCACCCCAAATTGCTTAGTCTCCAAGGCCAATGCCTGACTATATCCCTCTATAGCAAATTTCGATGCCGAATACAACCCCTGATATGGTATAGCAAATCTACCTGCTATAGACGAAATATTTATTATCATCCCCTTACGCTGACGACGCATATATGGCAACACCGCACGACACATATTAACGCAACCTATAAAATTAGTATCCATCTGCAAATCAACCTCTTCCGACGTAGCCAATTCAGCAGCACCACCAATTCCCATACCTGCATTATTTATCAACACATCTATTCTCCCCTCTTGCTCAACAACCTTATCTACTGCCTTTTGTGCCGACTCTGCATTACGTACATCTATCGCAAGAGTGTAAGAATCAGACATATCGGCATTTCTACTCGAACCATACACTATATGTCCTTTACTAATAAGATGGCTACGGATAGCCAATCCAAAACCTGACGATGTTCCTGTCACTAATATTATCATAATAACATCTTTTTAAAAAAAAAAAAAATTTGAATATGTTCATTTCTGAAGTGGAAACGACACTATAAATGTCGTGCCTTCGTCTACTACCGTATTAAAATCTATAGTCCCTTTTGCTTGTTCTACTACATTTTTCACCACAATCAAACCCAAACCCATACCTTTGGTTTTTGTTGTAAAGTTAACATCAAACAATTTCTCTCTATTTTCATCCGGAATACCAATTCCATTATCTTTCACACTTACTATAACATCGGTTATATTATGATATATCTTAACCGATATCTCACCCTCGCGCTCTCGTGGTATAGCCTGAATTGCATTTTTCAATAGGTTGTTAAACACATGTCCTATCATCTCTTTATCAACAAGCACCATAGCCGAATCTAGCGACGACGAAAAATCTATAGTCACTGCCTCCTCGTTGTGACGAAACAAATCAACTATATATCTCACGCTTTCAACAAGATTTACTGGCACCAAAGGCTGCATAGGAGTCTTTGCAAAGTTCGACAACGCCTCGGTTGTTGTCGTTATACTTTCTATTCCTTGCAATAAAGCTTTCGCCGATGTGCGAACCACCTCTTTATATTCCTGCAAATCATCACCTCCTTGCATCAATAATCGCTGCGTAAGCAATTGCATTGGAGTCAACGGATTTTTAATCTCATGAGCCATTTGCCGTGCCATCTGTCGCCACGATATCTCTCGCTCCGACTGAGCCAACTCTTCAACCGAAACAGCCAATTTATCTATCAACGAATTATATTGAACCACTAACTGCGACAATGCATCGTCTTTTACAATTGGATAATCTATCTTAGAGTTCTCTCCTGTCACATCTATATTACGCATCTTATGTTCTATAATAGATAGTGGCGCCGACAATCGTCGAGATATAAAATAACTCAAAAATACTCCAACAATCATCACAATAAAGAATAGATTGAATAATAGAACAAAAAACAATGTCAAATTCCTATTCAATTTAACCACCTCTGCTTTCGACGACATAAGCATATATACTGGCTCATTAGCACAATTCATCAAAACCGAGTACGACTGAACCACCGATTCGCCTTTCATGTCCATAACTCTAGCATACACCGCTTCTGGCATATTATAAAATGGATTCGATTTAAACTCAGATAAATTAATTGGATGACTAATCCCCACATTTCCCGCCGAAACAAACTCCTCGCCTGTTGATTTATACAACGATATATTGGTCTTCAACAAATCAGCCATATGCTGAACATTATGCATTACAACCGAATCGCAATCATTACTCAAATTTATAATAGGTGTCAGATAATCAACCAAAAACTGCATTCTATATTGTTGATTATAGCAAGCTGATTTAGTATACCTGTTCCTAATCTGTAACGCTGCCATGAAAAAGGTAAAAACCATAGACACACACAAAAAAACTACAATTGTAGATTGCATCCGCGTGAAAAACGTAGACCTTCTTTTGCGAAATACAAACATAAAATAATAACCCACAAACGTCAACACCAAATATATGGCAAAAATATATGTAAAATTAACTATATATCTATATATAGGCGACCATGAAGGAATACTAGCAATATAAACACTATTATCATAATTATAAACAAAATGTTCTGCTCCATCTCTCACTCTAATACAATTTAATCCTTCTTTTTCGGTCTTAAAATCATAAAATAACGGATAATTATACGTCTCACCTACCGATTTTATCTCCTTAGAATCAACATATTGAGCAACACTCCATTCGCCAAAATCATAATCCCACTCGCTATGTGTGCGACAATATTCAACAAACTCCGCTGAATAGTTCAATCGCTTACAATCATTTTGCCAATTTACAACAGTCAATATTATCACGACAAAAACAAACAATGTAAACACCAAACTCATAAATGGCATTTTATTTGCTCTATAATAATACGAGACATCTATAAGCGACAACAACACCCCCAATAGCAACATCAACAACGCCAACACCCTCAATGCCGGAACAAACACAACAAACAACCCCAATAATGCAACTATAACATTAGAAACAAGCAGTTTCCGAAAAGCAATAGATGCATCCGACGATTTAAGAAGCGATATTCGCAAAAACACAAAAATCCACAACAAACCAAATACAACAAAATAATACCATGCCGAACGCCATGATATCACATTTATCTCAAATGGCAATAGGTTTATTTCTAGATTCTGATTAGGAAAATAGATAAATGCAAGAAACGTGACAAATAACACCAATGTCTGCAGTTGCAACGAAAACAACGCATAAATCTGTTTCATAATTGAGCGTAATAATTTATTTCATAGAAAACAACGAATCTTCATGATGATAAGGCTCTCCCCTCAATATCGTCATAGCTCTATATATCTGCTCCACCAAGATAGGACGTATAATCTGATGCGAAAAAGTCATCTTTGATATCGATAAAAACGATTTTGCTTGCCTATATGCCTCAACCGAAAAACCATATGCCCCTCCTATCACAAACACCAATCGCTTTATCCCCGAATTCATATTCTGCTTATCAATCCAGTGTGCAAATTCCGTGCTAGACATCTGTTTTCCTTTATCATCAAGAAAAACAACATAATCGTCCGCTCTCAACTGTTTGATAATCAATTCGCCCTCTTTCTGTCTAAGTTGCGCAACATCCATATTTTTCGCATTCTTCACATCCGCCACCTCTATCACCTCTATCGGCATATAATGCCCTATACGCTGAACATAAGTATCAATAGCCTTACTAATATAATCGGTCGAAGTCTTACCAACCCAAATAATTGCTAATTTCATAATATTAATTTTTTCAACAAAGTTAAATAATTTTACCGAAACAAACAAGTTTTTCCTCAATCATATTGATATATTCCAAAAAAAATTGTAATTTTGCATCTCAAAATAGTAATAACATAGAGCAAACGAGTTACCCCATAACTCCTAACTCCTAACTCCTAACTAAAAAATATGCTTGACAACTTAGACGAACTCATCAAACTCTGGTTCGCCGAAGATATCGGAGATGGCGACCACACCACCCTTTCATCAATTCCTGCCGATGCAATGGGCAAACAACAACTCATTATCAAAGAAGAAGGTATAGTTGCTGGTATCGAAGTAGCTAAACGTGTATTTGCAGCATTCGACCCAGAACTCAAAATGACACAATATCTCCACGATGGCGACCACGTAAAACCAGGAGATGTCGCATTCGTAGTTGAAGGTCGAGTACAATCGCTCCTTCAAACCGAACGCCTCATGCTCAACATCATGCAACGCATGAGTGGTGTCGCTACACGCACAGCCGAATACGTAAAACTCGTCGAAGGTACTAAATGTCGCGTTCTCGACACTCGCAAAACTACTCCAGGACTTCGTATGTTAGAAAAAGAAGCCGTACGCATCGGTGGAGGTTGCAACCACCGCATCGGTCTTTTCGACATGATTCTCCTCAAAGACAACCACGTAGATTTCGCAGGTGGTATCTCTAACGCCATTCGTAGAGCACAAGAATATCTTAAAGAGAAAGGTAAAAACCTTAAAATCGAAATCGAAGTCCGCTCGTTCGACGAACTCCAAGAAGCCCTCAACACAGGAGGTATTGACCGCATTATGCTCGACAACTTCTCACCTGCCGACACTCGCCGTGCAGTAGAAATCATCGGCGGTCGCGTCGAAGTAGAATCATCAGGTGGCATCACCTACGACACACTCCGTGAATATGCAGAATGTGGTGTAGACGTCATCTCAGTAGGAGCACTTACCCACTCTGTAAAAAGCCTCGACATGAGCTTCAAAGCAGTAAAATAAAATCTTCAAATAGATTATTTTACCCAAAAAAGAACTTGATTTTGAATCAAGTTCTTTTTTTGTAAAATAACTCTCTTATTGTTGTACATATCAAAAAAAAGATGTAACTTTACAACAAAATATAAAATCTATATTTCTTTCGAAGAACAAGAGCATTATATAGTTGACACACAATACAATGTGATGTTGCATTGTGTAATTTAGTATACATCAAAAGATGTGTACGTGTTTTATTTTGTAAACAATATAAACAAATATATGAACGAACTTTTTATTATTATTTTTCTTATCCTACTGAATGGATTACTATCATTATCAGAAATTGCACTAATTTCAGCTCGTAAAACATTTTTAACTAACGAAGAAAAAAAGGGACGTAAAGCAGCAAAAGTGGCTTTAAAATTAGCTAACGACCCAGAACAATTTCTTTCTACGGTACAAATTGGTATCACTATAATTGGCTTGCTCACAGGTCTTTTTTCTGGTAGCATGTTTGCAGAAGAGTTGTCAAATATATTTGTTAGTTGGGGACTCAAAACAAATATTACATTTCCTTTTGCCCAAGGCATTATCGTTGTGATTGTTACATACGTAACTGTAGTTTTTGGTGAATTAGTACCCAAACGCATTGGTATGAGTGCTGCAGAAAAGGCTGCTCTATTTGTTGCTCAACCAATGAAATGGCTATCAAAAGCCACATATCCGTTTGTTTGGCTATTATCTAAAAGTACTGCACTAGTATGCAATCTATTTGGCGTAAAAGAAGAATCAAACAAAATCACTGAAGAAGAGATTATTTCGATGATACAAGAAGGCACTGAAGATGGAGAAATTCAAACGGTCGAACAAGATATTATGGAACGCGTACTTTTATTGGGCGACTTAAAAGTCAGTTCATTGATGACGTACAGAGCTGATATAGTATATTTAGATATCAGAATGACAGCAGATGAAGTTCTAAATGTGATGAAAGACAACGTATTTGAAGCTTATCCTGTAGTTGATAGGGATATTGATCATGTTAAGGGTATGGTGAGATTAAAAGATTTAATCTTTGAACTTAATAAAGAAAACTTCGACCTAAAAAAAGTAATGGTTGCTCCACGTTTCTTCCATGAAAATATGAATGTATTCAATGTGTTGGATGAAATGAAACAAGCCCATGTTAGTCAAGCTCTTATTTGCGATGAATTCGGTAGTTGTCAAGGCATTATCACCCTAAAAGATATTCTTGGTGGTCTAGTTAACACTCCATCTGAAAGCCACCCTGACGCAGATATCGTGAAACGCAAAGAAGACGATGGCTGGTTTGTTGATGGTCAATGTAGTCTATATGATTTCTTATTATTTTTCGAAAAAGAAGAACTATATGATAATGACTATGATTTCAGTACTATAGCAGGATTGATACTTGATGAATTAGGTCATATACCTGAAGTTGGCGAAATTGTAGAATGGAAACAATTCCGCTTCGAAGTGCTCGATATGGATGGAGCCCGCATTGACAAGGTATTAACAACTATAGAAGAAGATGATGATGATGACGATAATGATAACAATCATAATAACGACTAAAACAAATAAAAATATGAAACAAACTTTTATCATTTTATTGTGTATCATGCATTCTGCATTGTGCATTAATCTAAAGGCTCAATCACGCAATCCAAAATATGAGGCATACATTGAAAAATATTCCGAATTTGCTATTCAATGTCAGAATGAACATCATATTCCGGCAAGTATCACATTAGCACAGGGTATATTAGAGAGTGGAGCTGGCGAAAGTTCGTTGGCAAAAGATTGTAATAACCACTTTGGTATCAAGTGTGGTAGCGATTGGTATGGTCGCTCTACTCGCAGAGATGACGACCGCCCTAATGAGTGTTTTCGCTGTTATAAATCGGCGAAAGAGTCGTACGATGACCACGCAAAATTTCTCCAACGCCAACGCTATGCTTTTTTGTATGACTATAAAATAACAGACTATAAATCATGGGCATACGGGCTAAAACAGGCTGGATATGCTACAGACCCTAAATATCCTCAAAAACTAATAAATATCATTGAGACATACAAATTATATGAATTTGACACTCAAGGTAACAAGAAAACTGGCAGAGAAAAGAAAAGAGAAGAAAAAATAAAAGAAGATACAAATCTCGCTGAAAACAAATTGTTTGGTTATGTAGAAATTGTAAATAATGGTGTACTCTGTTATAAACTCATGACAGATGATTCGTTCAAAAACATATCAAAAGCAACTGGTATCAGTGTGAAACGTTTATTGTATTACAACGACTTACCTGCCGAAATCGACCTCTATCGCGATGATTATGTATATTTAACTAAAAAACGTAATACAACTAAAAAACGTACTCCTATCCACAAAGTACGCGCTGGCGAAAGCATGCACTCTATCTCACAAGAGTATGGTATCACACTCAAAGCCCTCTACAAACTCAATGACCTTGAATATGGTACTCCTGCCAAAGTGGGTATGAAATTGAAATTACACAAATAATTGAGAATTATCAGACTACGATGAAAAAAGTTGTATTGTTTGTTTTGTTGGCAATGGTATGCAACATAGTTTTTGCATCTACCATACCAACTAATCTACCAGAATATAAGGTAATTATACCAAGTCGTACCGATAAAGTTAGAAAGATTTCGGATTCTGCAAAGTTCTACCTTGTTACATGCGAATCTGGCGATGAAGTATATTCTCGTTTTGGACACTCGGGAATCAGAGTATATGATTCTGAGACTGGCATTGATGAAGTTTTTCATTGGGGACTGTTTTCGTTCGACACGCCTAATTTTATGGGTCGTTTCATAGCTGGCAAAACAGATTATATGATGGGAGTATATAGTACAAATTTTTTCATGCGCGAATATATTGAACGTGGTTCTTCGGTATATGCTCAAGAATTAGATTTGACTATTGACCAAAAACAAGAATTTTGGACTAAATTATGGGATAATTATCGCCCTGAAAACAGAAAATATCGCTACAATTTTATATATGACAATTGTGCTACCCGTCCTTATCAGCTGATTTTAAGTGCTTACGAGTATAAAGTAACTCTTAAATCTCAACTAAATCAAATGACGTATCGCGATATTATCAATAAATATGTACCTATTGGTTCTCCTCTTAATACAGGTATAAATTTGATTATTGGTAGTCAAGCCGACAAAAATATCACAACAAAAGAGAGTGTGGCATTCCCTATGTACACTATGGATGCTCTAAATCATGCGCATTATATCACGCATGATGGCTCTACACAACCTATTGTTTTGTTTCAAGAAGTAATACATCGTGCACCCCATAAAGATTTCCAAATTAGCAATTTAATATTCTATTCTTGGATTGTTATACCTCTGATTTTGGCTTTGCTTTGTATTACTTACACATTCAAGAAAAAACGTTATCTACCATATCTTACCCAATTAATTCTATTTGTATCTGGATTAATTGGTATCGTAATCAGCTACCTTTGGTTCTTTTCGCACCACCCTTTAGTGAACGACAATATGAATCTTTTGTGGTGTAACCCATTGAATATCATTCTCGCAATATTACTTTTCGTCCCAAAAAAAACGATAATACGCACAATAAAACTTGTATTATCAACACTATCACTGGCATTATGTGTTGCCTTCTTGATTGCGTTAGTTGTTGATATACAATCTACTACGCCTCAATTATTCTCTATTTGGGTATTGATACTTACAATAAATGCAACCATTGTATATACTTACAAATCTAAATACAAAAAAGTATTGCACAGAAAATGAAATTCAAACAATATATACTGATTGCCATTGCTTTAATTTGTTATACAACAGTATTTTCAACTAATCCAATCACTAAAACACCACCTCGCCTTACGGTCATTATTTCAATTAACGGGTTAGATAACTACGAAATTGAAGCCTTCAGTAAAATGCTCGAACCTAATGGCATGCGACGCCTAATTAGTGGTGTTTACAATCCTAACGCCACTTGTTCTTACATGGTTACGAGTGCAACAACCGACTATGCTTCAATGATGACAGGTTCTACGCCTCACTATCATGGCATTATCGCCAATAAATTCTATTCGCTTATCGACGACAATATCGTGTCATGCATCGAAGATGCTCGCTACGAAGGCATTAACACGAAAAGAATGGTGTCGCCTCGATTATTACAAGCGACCACCATAGCCGACCAAATCAAACTCAACAATTCGCAATCAAAAGTATATTCAATAGCCCTCACAGCCGAATCTGCAATCATGCTGGGCGGACACTTGGCAGACGGAGCTATATGGTTCGACAATGCCAACGCAGCCATCTGTACATCAACATTCTACGACAAAGGATTACCTTATTGGGCGCAAAAAATAAATCAAGATAGCATATTTCGCTCAACTTGTAAGGATAATTGGAAACCATTATTTTCACTACCTTCATATCAGTATGCCCCACAAGGCTCATACCTAAATGGCGAAAAGCCCACATTCCTCAAATTCAACGATGGTGATGACAACTACGACTTTATGAAAAAATTTCATCAATCACCATTTATAAACGACATAATCAAAGAGTTAGCTACTCGTGCCATACGCGACGAACAACTCGGTACCGACGATGCCACCGACCTACTCTGCATCGAATTCAATGCACATTCGCCATTCGATAGCCATACACTTTGTGCTGAAAATGAAGATTTAATCACTCGCCTCGACCGAAACATAAAATCTCTACTCGACATAATCGAAATATCAGTAGGTTTAGACAATTCGCTCATCGTGCTCACTGCACCTCACAACAACCCTAACCACGCTCCTCAAAGCGACCCTCGCCTCTCATCAGGCACATTCAACTCGCGCCGAGCCATAGCACTGCTCAATTCCTACCTCATGGCAATATATGGTCAAGGTCGCTGGGTGTCTGGCTATTACGACAAAAATATATCGCTCAACAAGTCGCTCATCGAAGACGAAGGCATAAAAATGGTTGAAATACAAAACTATGTAGCACAGTTTATGCTCGAATTTTCAGGCGTTCACACCGCTATACCTGCCTATCAAATACAAACCGCAGCAAGTCTCCCTAACGACATGCCTTCACGCATGCGCAATTCTCATTTCAAAAACCGCTCAGGTGATGTTGTTTTCACTCTACTACCAGGTTGGGTAGAATACGACGAAAAAACCGAGCGCACTCTCTATCCTTCAATCACTCAACCATATACACCTATTGCCATTTGGACAAAAGACATCAAACGCACCGACAGCAACATAATGATTGAAGACCTCTGCGCAACCCTCTGTCGCATACTCCAAATATCCTACCCAAATGCTTGCATAGGCATACCACACCAAATCGAAATTCCCAACTACTAATACCCCACCCCAAATACACACTCACATTGTGTACTCCCACCCCAACCTCACAGCAACCTTCAAGCAAACTGCAAGCAAGAAAACCTATAAGGAGCGAGAGCAAAGATAAGCTCGCTTAATCTTTTGCCGAGCGACGCAGTAGGTTCATGAACGAAGTTAATAAACCGCAACCACTCACAGTGTGTATTTTTGTAGTAAAAACATCGAATGTCTATCATTCTTCCGCCAAAATGAAACCTTAGTTTCAATAAGACGTATGTCAAAAAAATATGTCCTTATGTCATTCTGTCTAAAAAACAGAGAGATAATAACAGGCTGAAAGCCTAACAAGTCCATAGCCCAATGGCACGCCTTGGGTAAAAATCCAATCACAACACCACGCCCTAAAAGGGCAAAAGTATATCAAGCAAAACGAAAAAATTCTCAACTCTCAATTAAATATGAAATTCCTCCAACAAATAGCAAAAATATACGCCGAGAAGTTGACTCCTACGTCTCAACTTCTCTTTGTTTTTCCTAACCGTCGAGCTGGACTATTTTTCCGCAAAGAGTTACTCGCATTAGTCAAAAAGACTGTATTTGCTCCCGACATCACCGACATCAACTCTCTTGCCACTACCATTTCGCCCTTACAAAAAGCCAACGACATCGAATTGCTATTTGCCCTTTACGAATCGTATGTACACATACGCTCACAACACACCGAAGATATAGAATCAATCGACGCATTCGTGCCTTTTGGTACAACCCTACTCGGCGATTTCAACGAAATCGACAAATATCTTATCGACACTAAACTACTTTTCAGCAATATTGCCGACCTCAAAAACCTCAACGACCAATCACAATTCCTTTCAGAAGAACAAATTGCAGCCCTAAACTCATTTTGGGGCAAAGTACAAAACGAACACAACGAAAACCTCTCATTCAACCGCCAATTCATATCCCTCTGGGACGACCTACACGACATATACACCCACTTCACTCAATCACTCATCGCCAAAGGCATTGGCTACGACGGACTTATCTATCGCACTGCAATCGAAAAACTTTCAACTTTCAACTTTCAACTTTCAACTTTCAAATCTATCGTTTTCATCGGTTTCAACTCACTAACTACCAGCGAACACCGCATATTCAAGCATTTCCAACAATTAGGCATAGCCGATTTTTATTTCGACTATCCCACTTGCTACACTTCGCCATCACCATTTGCCTCTACCGTTGGCAAATACTACGAACGTAACCTCCGCGAGTTCCCTTCGTGCTACCCATACACTCAACCATCTGAACCACACACACCTAATATCACAATCCACAGCACACCATCTGCCACCAATCAAATAAACGTAGCCTGCTCACTAATAACAACTAACTCCTCACTCCTAACTCCTCACTCTACAGCCATTCTCCTCGTTGACGAATCATTGATGCCATCACTCATACAACAACTACCTGCCAACATCGAAAAAATCAATATTACAATGGGTTATCCTCTCTCGATAACCCCTATTGCTACACTTATAAATCACATACTCACCCTACAAACCGAACTCACAAACAACCGTGATGGTATTACACAATTCTATTACAAACCACTACTTAGCATCCTATCTCACAGCAATATACAAAGCATCTACCCAACATCTTCAGCCAAAATAATCGACCAAATCACTCGCGCAAACTACATTCGTATCACAGTCCAAGAGTTACACAATATAATCGCTAACCTCAACACCGACGATGAAGAAAAACAATTCTTCACTACACTCTTCACACCCCACACCACAACCACCGAACTCTTAAAATACCTAAGCGACATAATTACTCAACTTTCAACTTTCAACTTCCAACTTTCAACTGAAAAAGAGTTTCTCTACCAATACAATCAACAACTCAACCAACTAAAAACCATCCTTGCTCCTAAAACATCACTCCTAACACCAAACTTACTACGCATGCTCATTATGCGCCTAACCTCTTCGCTCAAAGTGCAATTCAAAGGCGAACCAATAGAAGGTATGCAAATAATGGGACTACTCGAAAGCCGTCTTCTTGACTTCGAAAACATCATACTCATCGGTTTCAACGACCAAAAAGTACCTGGCAACAAATCTGTCAACTCAATCATACCTTACAACTTACGCCGTGCCTACAACCTTCCAACTCATGAAGTCAGCGACGCAATTCAAGCTTATAATTTCTATCGCACTCTCTATCACACTAAAAACCTACACCTCATCTACGACTCACGCAACGAAGGAGCGCAGAACGAAATATCACGCTATTTCTATCAATTACAATACCTCCTCCGCGCTCCAATGCAACAATACAACTATCAATTACAAATCCAAAATACAAACAACGAAACACAAGACAATCAGGATATAACAATCCACAAAACATCCGAAATCATCAACAAACTCAACTCATACAAAACATCTAATGCATCCCTCTCTGCAAGTAGATTAAAAGACTACATCACCTGCCCTCTACGCTTCTATTTCAGCACTATAGCTGGCATCAAAACACCTAACGAAATCAAAGAAACAGGTGAGTCAAGCCTTCTTGGTCGCATCTACCATAAGGCTATGGAACTATACTACAACCAATACCAAGTACCTCAACATCTCAACCAACAACAAATCGAAACACTCGTCCACAACACATTCATCGAAGAGAGCAAATCGTCAAGCCGACAACTACAAATCACAGGTTTCAACTCACTAATATTCAACCTCACTCTCCAATTCATTACCGACACTATCCGCTTCGACATCGAACGCCACAAACAAGACCAATTCTATAAAATACAGTCAGAAGTCGAAATAAATTTCTCCTACGAACATATCAACTTCAAAGGCTACATCGACCGTATCGACTATGCAAACAATACTATAAACATCATCGACTACAAAACCACCACATCAAAAACCAAAACAAACATCAACATCCTCGACCTATTCACCTCACACGAAAGTGCCTACCACGAACTATTCCAAATAATTCTCTACTGCCATATCTACAACTATATAAAACAACAACTAAGCATAAAAGACCCTTCTCTTTCTAAATTCAAAATCAGACCGCTATTATATAAAACTTACGAACTAAATAAACCCGACACAACTCTACACCCCATAACTCTATACATCCCACCCGAACTAACCGACCCCGACAATCTACCACCATTCGACACCCCTCTTAGTTCAATAAACACAAATAAAAAAGAGTGTATCGCTGTAGAAATCAACGATTACACTCAAATAAATACACCTTTCGATTGGCTATTACAAAAAATGCTCAACGACATCTACAATCCCAACATACCATTCGCCCCAACCGAAAACTCAACCGAAGAAAAAGCCTGCAAATTCTGCCCATATAAAACTATATGTAAAAAATAAATTATTTTCAATAACAAGCTCAATCACAAATATACCTCACAAAAAATATCTAATAATATGTGCTATTATTTAAATATTTTTTGTAAATTTGCAAAGTTTTTGCAAAAAAACGTAAACTTATCAAGAATAACGATGAGCAACAAAGTCTTGCTACTCGTTACTCGCTACTAATACTCTATAAAAAAAATGAAACAAAAAATTGAACAACTACATCAAGTAGTAAATTCATGGAACGCTAATTCGCTCGAAGAATTAGAAGCTATACGTATTAAATACCTCAGCAAAAAAGGAGAAATATCTGAACTTTTCAACCAATTCCGCGAGGTGCCTAACGAACAAAAACGCGAAATAGGCCAACTCATCAACCACCTTCGCGACACAGCACAAAATCGCCTTAACGAACTTAAAGCCAACCTTGAAGCTCAACGCCAAGAGGCTGACAAACTCGACCTTACTCGTACTGCCGAACCTATCTCACTCGGCACACGCCACCCTCTATCACTTGTCAAAAACGAAATTATCGAAATATTCTCTCGCATAGGTTTCACCGTAGCGGAAGGCCCTGAAATCGAAGATGATTGGCACGTATTCGAGTCGCTCAACTTCCCACCAGAGCACCCTGCTCGTGATATGCAAGACACTTTCTTCATCGAGCAACACCCTGATATTTTGCTTCGTACACACACTTCAAGTATCGAAACTCGCGTAATGACTAAACAACAACCACCTATTCGAATACTTGCCCCTGGCCGCGTATATCGCAACGAAGCAATCTCTTATCGCGCTCACTGCTTCTTCCACCAAGTAGAAGGACTTTATGTCGACAAAAACGTATCGTTTGCTGACCTCAAACAAGCCCTCCTCTACTTCGCTCGCGAAATGTTCGGTGAAGACACAAAAATCCGTCTCCGCCCTTCATACTTCCCATTCACAGAGCCATCTGCCGAAATGGATATTTCTTGTAACATCTGCGGTGGCAAGGGTTGTCCTTTCTGCAAACATACTGGTTGGGTAGAAATTCTCGGTTGCGGTATGACCGACCCTAACGTGCTCGAAGCCTGCGGTATCGACTCTAAAGTATATAGCGGTTACGCTTTCGGTATGGGTGTTGAACGTATCACTAACCTCAAATACCAAGTCAAAGACCTCCGTATGTTCTCAGAAAACGACGTACGTTTCCTCGAACAATTCAAATAAAAACAATAAAGACAGAATAACACGAGAACAAAAATAATAAATTTTTATGTTATTTTGTTCTTCTGTCTTTTTAATAAATATGATTAAGCTTTACGACGAAAATCCTAACCAAAACACTATCAACAAAATAGTAGAAGTGTTGCGCAATGGTGGAGTAATTGTTTACCCTACCGACACGGTGTATGCCCTCGGTTGCGATATTTTTCAAGCTCGCGCTATCGAAAAAATATGCAAAATCAAAGGCATCGACCCTCACAAAGCGCAATTCTCGGTTATGTGCGCCTCGTTAAGCGACATCAGCGAATACACAAAGATGGACGACGACACCTTCAAACTCATCCGTCGTAACACCCCAGGTGCATTCACGTTCATACTCAACGGCAACAACAAATTGCCTCGTCTCATCAAAGAGCGCAAAACCATCGGTATCCGTATTCCCGACCGCAACATAGTACACACCATCGTCGAAAACCTTGGTAATCCAATACTTACAACATCGTTCCGCGATATGAACGATGAAACCGAATACGAAACCAACCCCGAACTAATAGAAGAAAAATATGGCTCACTCGTAGATCTCGTCATCGACGGAGGCATTGGCAACACTGAAGTCTCAACAGTCATTGATTGCACAACCGACGACTTCGAAATCATCCGCCAAGGCATAGCTGAACTTAGATAACCCCTCCCCCGTCCCCGAAGGGGGCGAACAACCCTAAAAATCAACATATTACAAATTGCCACAAAAAAACTTAAAAATAACACACCCATTTTCAATTATTTTTCGTATATTTGCAGAGTTTTATAAATAAAAATAAATAATAATTAAGCGACTTTGAGTTTCAGTCATCTCGTTACTCACAACTCGCCACTAATAGTCTAAATAATATGAAATTAGCATTCCGTACTCTTTTGGTAATTGCCATTTGTGCAATGAGTTACATCTGCGTAACAAGTATCACTGTTCCTATCGAATTCGAACAAGAACAAGCTAAACGCGAACAACAAATCATCAAAAAACTTGTTGATATCCGTAAAGTTCAAATCGAATATCAAAAACAAAACAACCATTTCTGTCCAAATGCCGACACTTTGGTTCACTTCATCCTCGAAGGCAAACTCCCTGTTGTCCTCAAAGAAGGTACTCTTACTGACGACCAACTCAAAAATGGTCTTACAGAGAAAAAAGCTCTTGCTATCATCAAAAAAGGCAATAAAAAAGAAATCATCGCTAACGGTCTTGAAAACTTCCGTCGTGACACAACTTACGTGAGCGTTTACGAAACTCTTCTCGCTAACGACTACACTCAAGAACAAATTGCTGACCTCGTAGTGATTCCTTTCTCTAACGGAACTAAATTCCAATTCGATACTATCACTTACATCAGTGCCCCATCAGGTCTTCCTACTCCACTCTGCGAAGTAGCTGCTCACTGCGACACTTACCTCTCAGACCTCGACCGTCAACAACACAACAACCTCAAAGACAAACAAACAAAAATGAATCGTTTCAATGGTCTTAAAGTTGGTTCAGTTGTAGAACCTAACAACAACTCTGGTAACTGGGAATAATAATTAAATTTGAAAGTTGAGAGTTTAAAGTTGAAAGTTGTTTCCCTTACACAATAGGACTATCTATTTAACATTAAATTTTCAAATTTCGGATTTCAAATTTTAACTCGAATGTTAGATTTTATAGCAACAAATTTCGCTGCTAATCTATCTGATACATATAGTATATCCATCAGGCAGCTACCTGATGGATATAATTTTTATATTACTAACGACAAAAACGAAAGCGTTGCCATAAAAAATATCTCAGCAGAACACATAACACCTGCACTACTTACCAACGAACCATTACTACAACTAAACTATCGCTCTGCCACCTACATCGGACATGGGGTATTTTCGATGATACCACAAAATTTAATCATTGATAACAACTACACCACTTTTCTCCCTATCGAAAACAACCTCCGTCTCCGCGCTAAAACGATTGCAAATCCTATCAATTCTGACATTATTATTGCTTGTTACACAAATCAATGGACAATTCCAAACATAAAATGTAACAAACATCACGAAATAGAATTGCTCACTCTTATTGCTCTACAAACCTCAGAATCAGACGCTATGTGGGCAGAAATAACAACTCAAAACATAAATATCGTTGTCATAAAAAACCGAAAACTTCACCTCGCAAACACCTACCCAATTACTTGCGACAACGATGCAGCCTATTACATACTTGCCTGCTACCAACAACTCGAACTCTCACAAGAAAAAACACCGCTCAATATTTTAGGCAATATCGCGACAATCAATCCTTTACCTTTCCTTAAAGACTACATCCGACACATCGAAATACAAAAACCAAAGAATTGGAATCCCGAATTCCCAAACGAATGCAGTACACTATTCACACTGCAATTTCTAAATTTAACATAAAAGACAAAACAAGCGAAGCGAGTCAATCTCACTACTCGCACTACTTCGCTACTAAAAATCTAAATAATGCGAATAATCAGCGGACGTTTCAAAGGTCGTCGTTTCGACCCACCAAGTAATATTACAGCTCGACCTACTACCGACTTTGCCAAAGAATCGTTGTTCAACCTAATAAACAACGAAATGGACATCGAAGGTATCACTGCCCTCGACCTATTCTCTGGCACTGGCTCTATCAGTTACGAATTAGCTTCACGTGATGCACTACACATTACAGCTATCGAAATGAGCGAAAAACACATTAGCTATATACGAAAGATGTGCGTTGACCTCAAAATAGACAATATTCGCGTGATGCGACAAGATGTTTTCCGCTATCTCACATCTACACAAACATCTTTCGACTTCATTTTTGCCGACCCACCTTACCAACTTGAAAACATAACTGATATACCCGATTTAGTATTCAAACACAATCACCTCAATCCCGACGGACTTCTCATAGTAGAACATGGTGCAAAAACCTCATTCGAAAATCACCCAAACTTCGTCGATCACCGCAACTATGGTAACGTTCACTTCTCATTTTTTAAGTTGAAAGTTGAGAGTTGAAAATTGAAAGTTAACCATTCGGAATTAACTATTCAATAAATATATTTCAGTTATAAAAAAAACAACTAAAAATATAATTATTGCAGATAAAAGTAAAGCTTTTGCTCTAAGAATAATAAAATTATTTTCTTATTTAAAAGAAAATAAACAAGAATACGTTTTATCCCGCCAAATACTTAGAAGTGGAACAAGTATTGGTGCCAACGTGAGAGAAAGTAAAAATGCACAAAGTACACTCGACTTTATAAATAAATTATCAATTGCATTAAAAGAAGCTGATGAAACAGCCTATTGGCTTGAACTTTTATACGAAAGTACAATCTTAGATAAACAACAATTCGAATCTTTATATTCTGAATTAAGAGAATTAATTGCAATGTTAACTACAATAATCAAAAAAAGCAAAGATAATATACATAAGTAATTTTCAACTCTCAACTTTCAACTTTCAACTTTCAACTCCCAATATGAAACATTCAGTTCCTGTACAACTCCGTTTTAACGACACCGATGCACTCGGACATGTTAACAACTCAACATATTTTAGTTTCTATGACCTCGGCAAAAGCGAATATTTTGCAGCCGTACGTGGCAACGACAACTTCTTTTCTCAAAAAGTTGATATCGTAGTAGCTCATATCGAAGTTGACTTCATCGAACCAATATTCCTTACCGACCGCATTGCTGTCGAAACTGGTGTATCTCATATCGGCACTAAAAGCTTAATACTCGAACAACAAATAGTTGACCTTCGCACCAGTCGCATCAAATGCAAAGGCTCTACCACAATGGTAGGCTTCGACTTCGACCACAATATCACCATTCCGATTAGCAAAGAATGGCGAGAAGCAATAGAAAAATACGAAGAAAGAAAATTCTAATAATAACGAAGCGAAGCTGAGTATCAATAGTCTCGCTACTCGCTACTAAATATCTAAAATATTAACACCGAATGGCAAGTCTCGCTACTCGCTACTCGCTACTAATAGTCTAATATTATGATTTCAGAAAAACTCTTAAATCCACAAAGCATCGTTGTAGTTGGTGCTTCTAACGATGTACAAAAACCAGGTGGTAAACTACTCAAAAACCTCATCGACAGCCAATTCAAAGGTCAAATCTATGTGGTTAACCCTAAAGAAGCAGAAATTCAAGGCATCAAATGCCACGCTAAAGTAGAAGACCTTCCTCAAGTAGATTGCGCACTCATGGGTATTGCAGCAAAATACTGCTTGCACACTGTTGACGTACTCGCAAACGAAAAAGGTTGTCGTGGCTTCGTTATCATCTCGGCTGGTTTCTCAGAAGAAAACCACGAAGGTGCAGAAATTGAACACAAAATCGTAGAAATCATCGACAACGTAGGTGGCTCACTTATCGGTCCTAACTGTACTGGTTTCTTAAATGTTAACTATACTGGTGCTTTCGATGCTCCAATTCCACAACTCAACCCACGTGGCGTTGACTTCGTAACTGGTTCAGGTGCTACTGCTGTGTTTATCAAAGAGATTGGTATCACTAACGGTCTTCAGTTCAACTCCGTTTGGGCTGTAGGTAACTCTGCTCAAATAGGTATTGAAGAGGTACTTGAATATTGGGATGATACATACGTAGAAGGTCAATCTTCATTCGTAAAAATGATATATATGGAGAGCGTTCGCAATCCTCAAAAATTGCTCAAACATGCCTCTTCTCTTATCCGTAAAGGTTGTAAAATCGCTGCTATCAAATCAGGTTCTTCATCTGCAGGTAGCCGTGCTGCTTCTTCTCACACTGGTGCTCTCGCTACATCTGACGTAGCCGTTGATGCTCTTTTCCGCAAAGCAGGTATCGTGCGTTGCAGCAACCGTCTCGAACTCGTGAACGTATGCTCAGTATTTATGCACCCAGAGATGAAAGGCAAAAACGTGGCTATCATCACTCACGCAGGTGGTCCTGCAGTTATGCTTACCGACACATTGTCTAATAATGGTCTAGAAGTACCTCATATCTCAGGTCCTAAAGCAGAAGAATTGCTCACAAAATTATTCCCAGGCTCATCGGTAGCAAACCCTATCGACTTCCTCGCAACTGGTACTGCCGAACAACTCGGACATATCATCGACGCTTGCGAAAACGACTTCGACAATATCGACGCTATGGCAGTAATCTTCGGTAGCCCAGGTCTTTTCCCTAACTGGGAACCATACCGCGTACTCGACGAAAAAATGAAGACCTGCAAAAAACCTATCTACCCTATTCTTCCATCTATCATCAACGTAAAAGACGAAATTGCAGACTTCATCAACAATCGTGGTCGTATCAATTTCAGCGAAGAATGTGTATTTGGTAATGCTCTTGCTAAAGTATTCAACACTCCTGCTCCAGAACCAGAAAACCTCGAAATGCCAGAAATCGACGTACAAGCTATTCGCCGTATCGTTGATAATGCAGAAAATGGTTACCTCGGTCTTGAAGAAATCAATGGTCTTCTCGATGCTGCTGGTGTAGCTCGCAAACGCAATGCCGAAGTTCGCACTAAGGAAGAAGCTATCGCTGCTGCTAACGAAATGGGCTTCCCTCTCGTAATGAAAGTTTGTGGTCCTGTTCACAAATCTGACGTAGGTGGTGTTGTTCTCAACATCAAAGATATCGAAACTGTAGAGCGCGAATTCGAACGCCTCATCGTTATCCCTGAAACTTATGCAGTTGAGGTATGTCCTATGTACAAAGGTACTGAAATCTTCATCGGTGCAAGCCGCGAAGCTAAATTCGGTCACCAAGTGCTCTGCGGTCTTGGCGGTATCTTCATCGAAGTATTGAAAGACGTACAAGCTTCTCTCGCTCCAATTGGTCTTGCC